>JBOFPL010000037.1:0-2924 GCA_051659885.1 Cellulosilyticaceae bacterium | reverse complement strand
CATAATTTGAAACCTCCTAAAATTTAATTTATTTAATTTATACTTTAATTATATATTCTTTTCGTGAAATCGTCAACCGATTTTGAAAACTTTTTTAATAAATTTTTTATCGGCGAGACGCAACTGGAAAGACCCCACTGATAGTGAGGTCTTATAAAAAATACTGGCCAATATTTTTTATTATTGTACTTGTTTCTTAATCGAATTACCAAATGATGCGAAGAACTCTGTAGTCTCATCAAACTTATATCTTAATAGTCCATCCGCCGATACAGCTTTACCATTAATGACAAAACGCACTTTAGCGTACTCGCAACCTAATCCAGACATACTGGTTTTTAGCTTCTTGCTACTTACCGGTGTATAATGATTTAGAGTACACCAATCTTTGTAGGCTTCATATAGTATTGTATGTTTAATAGAAGTCTTTCCTTTACCAAGGTCTGTTACATCTTCTACTGACACCTTTAGTAGTTCTGTCGCTAAGAACTCAGCTACAGTGTCATTTTCCATCTTATATAATTCCTTACGCTGTAGCATATCAGGTGACACAGTAAATGACTTATTGTTAATTAGTCTTTGTAGTCCCTCTACAGCCCAAGCTAGTAATACAGCTTTTCCATCCTCACTTCTAAACTTTTCATCCATCTCAGCTTTGAATTCTGGGTCAATATCGAACTTATTAGGGAAGTGAACGATTTGCATACGAGAGTACCAAGAGTCATTCTTGTCTGAAGATTTTGGTAAGTCGTTTGCTGCTAGCAAGAATTTCCCAAAAGGTTTCATTTCGAACTTATCTTTTCCCTTGTTTTCTACTGTGATGTTTTCCCCAGCTATCATGTTCTTTAATTTTCCTGGCTTCTTTATATAACTACTTTCTATATCTGTATTCATATATAATAGTTTATCAGCTAGATTCGAAGTACCGAATTTCTCACCTAGTTCACTAGGTTCGACTATAGCTTTTGAGTCTCCAAATAAATTGGACACTAGTTCTATAAATATAGATTTACCGTTTCTTCCACTACCACTTAGGAAGACCCACGCACGATGATTACAGACAGGGGTTAAACAGTATCCCATATACTCTTGTATAAATAGTCTAGCTTCCTCTTCAGGTATCCAAGAACGTAGTACCTCCTGCCACCTGTTAGCATACTCTTGATTTAAGACACTCTGCCAATTTGCTTGTATTGAATAAGCGTGATGGTACTTAACTGGGTTCCAAGATTTTAATTTACCTGTAGCTACATCTATTACTCCATTTTCAACAACAATGGTGCTATTGTCCATTAGTTGTAAAGAGAAGTCATCTTGCTTTCTAAATAAAGCTTGCACAGCACCCTCAGTTCCCATCTTCAGTTGATAGATAGTTTGCTCTAGGACATTTTTAATTTTACTTACTGTAGCTATTTTTGAACCGTACTCTTTTGATATTAGATTAACAGCGAGAGGATAGAGTTCTTCTTGATAAACATATTTCCACGGACCTACAGAGTTGTGAGCAATAGCTATCTGTTTTCTTTCTTTATTGAACTCCAAGAAAAAACCTTCTTCGCGCATTTTCAGTATAAAGAACTTTGCTAAGTTCTCTTCAGACATTAATTCTTTATCTTCCTCTTTTTGGGCTTTAGCTGCAGCTTTTGTAGCTTCAGCTACCCACTTATTAGAGATAAAAGAAATAACTTGATTTTTAGCGTACTGAATATCATTCTCTCCCCCAGGTAAATCCCAAGCGTAGTCATTAATCATAGGCATAGCCATTTCTATACATCTCTCCATAGTCGGAGCCGTAGTCATATATGAAGTACGCACAAAGCTACCTAATCTTTCCATCAAGTGATTAGTTCTGTTTGTAGTAATCTTTCCACCAGCAGCTTGTATCTCATGAGCAGTCACTTTCTTGCTCTTTTCTGCTACCTCTCCGGCATTATCTAAGTAGTTATCTTTTTGTGTAACTTTGTCGATAATCCATTGTGGAGCCATAGCAGGTTCAGGCATATCCCAAGGCGAGCAAGACTCACACCACATATATAATTCACCGCTTGGATGTATACTTGGTGGCAAGCAGGTCTGCTGTCCCTGAGCAATGAATGCAACTTCTTGATGGTCTCCATCTAACGCTTCTTTCTTCTTCTTACTTTTACACCCGTCAGGTAATTTGTATAATAAACGGACTCCACCGCCACCAGTTACAAACTCCCAAGTTGGAGGTACTTCTTTGTCAAATGTCATATCTTGCCAGTGAGCCATACCTGCATCTCCATCGATATCAATACCGACTAAGTTCCAATCATTTGTAGCTCCCAGGACAAGTCCAATGTTAAGATGTGGATTATTAACTATCCAACTCTTAATTTCTCTTTTAATTGTATGAGTTCTTTTTGACCACTCTTTTAATGTTGGTGACTTACCTGGTGATTGACACCTCTCAGCGTGAGCGTCATCCACATGGGAATGGTCCCACGAACACAATGGTATGATTGGGAGCTTAAAGCTCTCAACCAAGTCCATAGCGTCATTATGTATTGCTTTGTAATCTTTCATAATAACCCCCTAATCTATGATGCATTCATAACTATTTTTGTCGAAGTGAAAATCTTTAAAGAAGCCGTGTCTGTAGAATCCATCTGCAGTTCTTTCCATTGCCTCTATCTTTATAACTTCACCTATATATTTGTCTCCATTCTCTGTAAGTACTCTTCTTGTATGTTCATCCATACCTGATAGTTTACCTAATTCAACTAGTTCTCCAGCTTTGTTGTACTTACCTATTCTTATTGTACCTATTAATCCTTGATAGTAGTGTTTTGTAACTTTAACTCCATCTATCTCATATGGCCAACAAGGGTCATCTCCTGTGTACTCTTTATATGGAGCTCCATATCCTATTATGATAACATCATCTTCTATTACAGATTTCA
>JBOFPL010000036.1:0-5135 GCA_051659885.1 Cellulosilyticaceae bacterium | reverse complement strand
GAGTAAGGTTACTGATTAAGTTATAAGTAAAGATAACTCATAGAGTTTATCTATATATTTAATAGGCTAAATTTAAACATTAAATTTAAAGCTAAACCAAGGAGGGCACTATGAAAGTAAGAAAGTTGTTACAGGGAATGATTAGTTTAATGCTTATTGCAGCAGTGGCTACTGGATGTAGTCAAGGGGGATCTACTACAGACGCTTCAGGTAGTCAGACAGAAACAAAAGGAGAAGCTCCAACAGGACAAAAATCATTCACTTATTGGGTACCGATACATGGGAATGCAGCTACAATCTTAAAAAATTATAGTGAAAGTAAAATGTATCAAGAGCTGGAAAAAAGAACAGGTGTAAAAGTCGAGTTTGTACATCCACCACAAGGCAGTGAAAAAGAGCAATTTAATATCATGATTAACTCTGGGGACTATCCAGATATGATTAGTCAGCCAAGTGCATACACAGGCGGAAATGATAAAGCAATTGATGATGGAGTATACTTAAGACTTAATGAATTAATCGAGGAAAATGCACCTAACTACAAAGCACTTAGAGACGGTAATACAGAAATAGCTCGTCAGACAATCACAGATGCAGGAAATATTTGGTCTATGGCATGTATTCAAGAAGATATTGAACCATCATGGTTAGGACCAGCATTCCGTATGGATATTTTAGAAAAGTATGGACTAGAAGCTCCAGTGACGTTAGATGATTGGGAAAATACATTAAGAACTTTAAAAGACAATGGTATTAAGTACCCATTATTATTCCCATCTACAGGTGTAGATTCTGTGGGAACTTTTGTTTCAGCATTTGGAATAGGCCCAGCATATTACCGTACAGCAGATCAAAAAGTAAAGTTTGGTCCAGCAGATCCAGAGTTTAAACAATACTTAGAACTTATGAATAAATGGTATAAAGAAGGACTTATCGACCCAGAGTTTGTAACACGTGATGGTAAGAGTACAGAGGCGCTAATCACATCAGGAGATGCAGCATCTATGATTACTGCTTCAGGAAGTATTGACTTCTATCAAGGGACAATGAGATTAAGTGATCCAAATGTGAAATGGTTAGGAGTAGAGAGCCCAGTTCTTAAAGAAGGGGATACAATAGAATACAGACAATCTAATAACCATTACAAAGGTTGTGATACGGTTGTAACAAGTGCATGTAAAGATCCAGCAGGAGCAGTAGCTTGGCTTGATTATGCATATGGAGAAGAGGGGTATTACTTATTTAACTATGGACTTGAAGGTGTAAGTTATGAAATGGTAGATGGAGAACCACAATTCACAGAGTTAATGACCAATAATCCAGACAATCTTTCATATCCAGTATTAGCATGGAATTACAAATTACATATGGGACCATACCTAAGATCATGGGATGCAGAACCACCAATGTCAGAAGAAGTTAACCTAAGCCGTGACATCTGGACAAAGGCAGGGTATAGTATGGTACTTCCTCCACTTTCACGTACTGCAGATGAGTCAAAAGAATATTCTAAGGTATCTACAGAAATTACGACTTATGTAGAGGAAATGACAGTTAAATACATAACAGGTGTAGAACCACTTGAAAGCTTTGATAAATATGTAGAACAACTTAATAAATTAGGTTTACAAACAGCTATTGATATTAATCAAGCAGCGCTTGAAAGATATAACCAAAGATAAATTTATTTAGAAATGAGGTTGTCTATATAAAAAGGGGTCAGGCAACCTCATTTAAGGCATAATGAATAAGGAGGGCGCTATGAAAGCAGCAGTAACAACAGCGAATAATGAGTTAGAGTTTAAAACAAGCTGGAGAGAAATGATTATAAAAGATTTTAAAGCAAATAAATATATCTATTTAATCTTACTACCAGTTGTCGTGTATTTCTTAATTTTCTCGTATGTGCCGATGTACGGAATAACGCTAGCATTCAAAGAATATAGTGTAAAATTAGGAATTATGGGAAGTCCATGGGTAGGAATGGAATACTTCCAAGAATTCTTTAACAGTCCATATTTCTTTAGAGTATTAAAAAATACACTTTTAATTAGTGTATACAGTATGGTATTAAGTTTCCCAGCACCAATCATTCTTGCATTACTTCTTAATGAAGTAAGAAGTAAGTACTTTAAGAAAGCGGTTCAAACTGTAACTTATTTACCACACTTTATTTCAGTAGTTGTTATTTGTGGTATGTTAACAGACTTCTTAGCTACAGAAGGTGTTATTAATATTGTATTAGGATTCTTTGGAGTAGAGGCAACCAACTGGTTAGCTCAAAAAGAAGCATTTAGAACAATCTATGTCCTTTCAGATATTTGGCAAGGAGTAGGTTGGGGAAGTATCGTTTACTTAGCAGCACTAAGTGGTATTGATCAGGAATTATATGAAGCGGCTACAGTAGATGGAGCAAACAGATGGAAACAGACTTTACATGTTACCATTCCAGGAATTTTACCAACTATTGTTATTATGCTAGTTTTACGTTTAGGAAGTTTATTAAGTGTTGGATTTGAAAAAATCATTCTTCTACAAAATGGACTTAACCTTGAAACTTCAGAAGTTATTTCTACCTTTACATATAAGAAAGGTTTAATTGATAATCAGTACAGCTATTCTACAGCGGTAGGGTTATTTAACTCGGTTATTAACTTCGTTTTATTAATTAGTGCAAACTATTTCAGTCGTAGATTAACAGAGACTAGCTTGTGGTAGGGGGGAAAGACAGTGGAATCAAGAAAATTAACTAGAGGCGAAAAAATATTTAATATATTCAATGTAGCGTTTTTAAGTTTAGTAATGGTTATTACAATTTATCCATTTTTATATGTAATTTTTGCATCATTTAGTGAGCCGAGTAGACTAATGCAACAAAGAGGATTGTTATTAGCTCCTTTAGGATTTACCATAGAAGGATATAAGATGGTATTTGCTAATCCTAGTATTATTTCTGGATATGGAAACACAATTATCTATGTAGTATTAGGAACTGCTTTAAACTTATTTGCTACATCTTTAGCAGCATATGGATTATCTAGAAAAGATGTGTACTGGGCAAAATATATTATGATGATGATTACCTTTACAATGTTCTTTGGGGGTGGGATGATTCCTACTTATTTACTTATGAAAAATCTCCACCTATTAAATACAAGATGGGTACTTATTATTCCAGGTGCCGTTGCGGTATGGAACTTAATTATCATGAAAACATCTTTTGAAGGAATTCCAGCTTCTTTAGAAGAAGCAGCTAAGATCGATGGTGCTAATGAACTAGTTATTCTATGGAAAATTATTTTACCATTATCAAAGGCAACTTTAGCTGTTATGGCTCTTTTCTATGCAGTAGGACATTGGAATAGCTGGTTTAGTGCTATGATTTACTTAAGAGATCGTGAATTATATCCATTACAGTTAATCTTAAGAGAAATCTTAATTCTAAACGATACAAGTAACATGCAAACAATCACTGACCAAAGTCAGTTAAGTGATTTTAATCAATATAAGACACTTGTTCAATACTGTACAATTATTGTAGCGACAGGACCAATTTTATTAGTTTACCCATTCTTACAAAAATACTTTGTAAAAGGTGTATTAGTTGGTGGGGTAAAAGGTTAATCAATTAAATTGATAAAATGATTTAAAAAAAGTCTATTATTTCCTTTTCAAGGAGTAATAGACTTTTTTGCAAACAAAAGTAAAAATCGAACAAAATATAAAATAACAACAAAAAAGTTTGACTATATAGAGGTAATTAGCTATAATTAAAAAAAATATATGAGTTAAAAGATATTAGGAGAGACAGATGATATCAAAATGTGAACAATACATACAGAAACAATTTAAGTTGTCAGAGCATAAAACAAGTATCAAAACAGAAATTATTGCAGGGATTACAGTATTTGCGACAATGGCATATGTATTAGCGACTATTCCAAGTATGATGAGTAATGCTGGGTTTGATAAAGGGGTAGTGTTAACAGCAATGATTTTACTGATTGCAGCAACTACAATAGGGATGGCATTATATACGAATAGACCATTTGTATTAGCTCCAGGATTAGGAAGTGTAGGTGTGTTTTCAGCAACGATGGTTGCAGCAGATGGTATTCCAATAGATATTGCAGCAGGAGTTATCTTCTGGAGTGGGGTATTATTTGTCATTATTTCATTTGTAGGATTAAGAGAAGCTATTGTAAAGGTTATTCCACTTAGTATTAAGATTGCTATTAGTGCTGGAATTGGTTTGTTTATTGCACTATTAGGGTTTAAAAGTGCAGGTATTGTTGTGGCCAATGCAAGTAAAAATACACTTGGCTTTGGAGACTTGATGCAGCCGACAGTATGGTTAGCTGTTATAGGGTTTGTAATTCTGCTTATATTTGAAGCACGTAAAATAAGAGGTGGAATGATTCTATCAATTATTATTACGACGCTTATAGGGATTCCATTAGGTGTAACAACAATACCAGAAAAATGGATTATGATGCCATCAAGTATCTCAGATATTGCGTTTAATATTGATATAATAGGTGCATTAGATATTGCTTATTTACCATTCTTATTTGCATTTTTTGTACCGGACTTTTTCTCTACTTTTGGTACAGTAATTGGAGTAAGTGCTAAAGCAGGATACTTAGATAAAGATGGGAACTTACCAGGCATTGATAAATGTTTCCATGTAGATGCTATTGCAACAACAGCGGGAAGTCTTTTCTGTATGCCATGTATGACAACTTATTTAGAGTCAGCAGCAGGAGTAGAAGCTGGTGGAAAGACAGGACTTACAGCTGTAAGTACAGCGGTTACATTCTTACTAATGTTATTAATTACACCAATAGCATTAATGATTCCAGCAGCAGCTACAGCACCAGCATTAATGTACATAGGAATGAACATGTTAAGTGGTATGAAAAATATTGATTATAACGATATGACAGAGTATTTTCCAGCGTTTGTTTGTGTGACGCTAACTATTTTTTCAAACAATATTGCAAATGGTATTGCTGCAGCAGTTATCGTATATGTTATTTTAAAATTAGCAGCAGGAAAAGCAAGAGAAATACCAAAGGCAATGTATATACTTTCAGTTATTTTATGCTATTATTTTTACACAGTAGCAATTTAGA
>JBOFPL010000035.1:0-1895 GCA_051659885.1 Cellulosilyticaceae bacterium | reverse complement strand
AGGTTCTACTGAGAACTTTTGCAAATGTAGAAGAGGAAATTGAAGAAACGGCTAAACAGATTATTAAGTTAGTAAGAGATGAAAAATATAGGTATAGAGATATTGCTTTATTAGTCGGTGATTTAACGGGTTATAAGGCAAGTTTAACGAGTTTATTTAAAGAGTATGGGATCCCATTTTTCTTAGATTATAAAAGAGATATTCATACGAATAGTTTGATAGCAGCCATAGAAGGTGCACTAGAAATTATTACGACAAGTTGGAGTTACAAGGGTGTTATGAGTTTTTTGAGAACCCACATGACGTATTTAACTATTGAGGAAATAGATTTACTGGACAACTATTTGTTAGAGTACGGTATCAAAGGTAAAAGTAAGTGGCAAGAGGTATGGGAGCTAGGCCAAGACCATGTAGACTTAGTGTATATGAATGGGATAAGAGAAAAAGTTGTAGCCATTCTGAGACCTTTAGAGGAAGCACTTAGCCAGTCTAAAAACAAAGAAGGTCGAGTAAGCGTAAGGCGTGCAACTATTGCTTTATATCAGTTTTTGGAGAGTATAGAGGCCTATGAAACTCTAGTAGAGCGTACAGAAAAACACAAGATACTTGAGAACCGCACATTAGAATTAGAAAATTCACAAATATGGGGACAAGTTATAGAGATTTTAGAGCGCCTTGTGGATATCTTAGGAGATGAAGAAGTGTCTATCTCATCTTACAGAAGTATATTAAAAACAAGTTTTGGTTATATGAAGATGGGAATTATTCCTCCAGCCAAAGATCAAGTACTTATAGGAACTATTGACCGTACCCGTCTACCTAAGGAAAAAGCAGTATTTATTTTAGGAACGAATGAAGGGATTATTCCTAAGCAATCTAGTAATGCAGATATTTTTTCAGAAATGGATAAGATTACATTGACTCAGGTATGTAAAGGAAAAGATGAGAAAAGGGATAGGCTTAATGATATATTAGTGACACAAGATATCTATGGGAGTAGCTTTTTGATTTATACTGCACTTACACGTGCCACACATAAACTTTATATGAGTCATGTAGCCGCGGATGAAGTAGGTAAACCTATGCGTCCATCTATAGTTTTTTATAAGTTAAAGAAGATGTTTAAGCAATCGGAGCAAAGTGAGAAGGAAATGGTAGAAGAGATTTATTCACCATTACCTACCTTTGGGATATTGGGAGCTAGATTAAGAGAAGATATGGAAGGTAAGGAAGAATCAGACCAGGTCTGGAAAGATATGATGAGTTGGTATGTCTCAGAGCCACAATGGAAAGAAAAAATACAAAGTATGAGTGAACATATCTTATACACCAACCAGCAACATTATCTCAATAGAGAAACAGCTAAGATGCTGTATGATAATCAATTAGAAACAAGTATTTCTAAATTAGAGACGTTTAGGAGTTGTGCTTGTTGCTACTTTATAAAATATGGCATCAAAGCAGAGGAAAGAAAACTGTTCAAATGGAATACAGCAGAGATTGGAACACTCTTTCACTCTGTTCTAGAGCGTTATCCAGAAGAGCTTCAAAAGAGAAAGGCAACATGGGTAGACGTTGATGATCAACAGATGGAGGAAAGTATTAGGGAATCTGTTAATTACAGTATTCAAAAATTTAATCGTTCCGGAAGACAAGATGGACGATTTAAATACACAGTGAATAAATTAGAGAAGATGTCAAAAAGGGCGATTAGAGCGCTAACTTACCAACTTAGACAAGGGGAGTTTGAACCTAGGGCTTATGAGGTGAATTTTGGATATGAAGGGATGCCTCCGATAGAGGTAAAGATAGATGAAACGAGAAGTGTGTTACTTAAAGGACAAATTGATAGAGTAGATATCTATGCTAAAAATAATGGGGAAGAGTACATTAAG
>JBOFPL010000034.1:0-6226 GCA_051659885.1 Cellulosilyticaceae bacterium | reverse complement strand
TATATTAGTTCTTAAGGTAAAAGGTATAGAAATTTTTGGAGGTCATTTTTCTAATAGCTGTTATGGGGAATTTAATCATTTAACAAGAACATTTAGAGCGATAAAAGAGGGGAAGGAATTAACTAAGGAAGATTTAGGTCAGGAGGAGAGAAATCTAATCTGCCCCAAATGCCATAGAAGATATGAAGATCCCGTTAAGAAAATCTGTTATGGATGTATAGATAAAAAAGCTATATTTAAAAGACTTTTTTCTTATTTATTAAATTATAAATCTAGTATCTTTTGGATTTTGATTTGTATGTTTATAAGCTCTTTACTGAATATGGTTATTCCTTATTTAACAGGGAATATTTTCTTTGATCGTATTTTAGGAGCGCCAGAGATTGTATTTGGCAAAGTGACAGGATGCATTTTATTAATGCTAGGTGCCAAAGTAATAGCTACAGGGATAGGGATTATATACGGAAGAATTAATGCAGAATTTAGCACACAGGTTGTTTTTGATATTAAAAATGAAATCTTCACAGCGCTTCAGAAACTTTCACTTAGTTTCTATAATAATAAGCAAACAGGAGGGCTGATGAATAATGTCAATGGAGATGCTACACAGTTACAGTATTTCTTTCATGATCAAGCACCTTTTTTTGTTGTCAATAGTATTACCATGATAGGGATATTAGTGATTATGTTTAGCCTAGAATGGCGACTGACATTACTTACATTAAGCCCTATACCGATAGTTATTTGGGCCCTATATGGTTTATTTCCGAAGATGAGTTTGTCTTATACAAGAAGATTTAAAAAGGCTAGTGCAGTAAATTCAATTATCAATGACTCACTCAATGGTGTAAGGGTCGTTAAGGCTTTTGGAAAAGAAGAAGAAGAGATTGAGAGGTTTAATCAAGCGAGTAAAGGACTTTATGATATAAATATTGCTCAAGGTAATCTTATAGAAACTGCATATCCATTAATTCAATTTTTAATGGGACTAAGTAGTTTAGTAATTTGGGGATATGGTGGATGGTTAGTTGTATGTGGTGAAATGACTGTGGGAACACTTATTTCATTTACAGGTTACATAGGGATGCTATTGGGACCACTTCAGTTTATGACACGTATTACACAAATGTGGTCAGAATGTATGAATGCAGCAGCGAGGATATTTGAAATTATGGATACAGTGCCAGAAATCAAAGAAAATCAAAAGCCTATTAGGATGCCGGAGATTAGAGGGGATGTAACACTTGAAAATGTAAGTTTTGAGTATGAAGCCAATAAGCCTGTTCTGCATAACATCAATGTAGAAGTGAAAAAAGGAGAAATGATAGGACTTGTAGGACACTCAGGGGCTGGAAAATCTACTCTAACGAATATTATCACCAGGTTATATGATGTACAAGAAGGAGAAATTCGAATCGATGGTGTACCTATTAAAGAGATTAGTCTTAAGGACCTACATGCTCAGATAGGGATTGTACTTCAAGAGACGACGTTATTTATAGGGACATTAGCTGAAAATATTGCATATGCAAAGCCTAGTGCTACAAGAGAAGAGATTATTAATGCAGCTAAGATTGCCAATGCACATGATTTTATCAGTAAACTCCCAGATGGGTATGATACTAAAGTTGGGGCTAGAGGACATAGTTTGTCAGGTGGAGAAAAACAAAGAATAGCTATAGCTAGAGCTGTGCTATTGGATCCTAAAATTCTTATATTAGATGAAGCAACAGCATCTTTGGATACAGAGACAGAAAAGCTAATCCAAGAAGCTTTAGAGCGACTAGTAAAAGGTAGAACAACATTTGCAATAGCACATAGGTTATCTACACTAAGAAATGCAGATCGATTAATGGTAGTAGAAAAAGGAAAAATTGAAGAAATAGGAACACATGAAGAGTTAATTACACAAAAAGGTATTTATTATAAGTTAGTTAGAAAACAACAAGAAGCATTGAAGTTACAGGGGGTAAACTAAGATGGATGAGATAAAGTATTTAATGCCGGAAGACTATGAATTTTATAAGACAGAGGGAGGTTTTTTGGGACTTAAGGATGAGGAGAAAGACTATGGTAGAGTAAGCTTATATAGAGCATTTCCTTTAAGATATGAAAATTTCTATATATCAGTTAGAGATCAAGATGAAAAGGAAATTGGGATCATTAGAGATATGAAAGTTTATTCGGGAGAAGCTTTGGCAAGTATGGAGGAAGAGCTCAAGAGGAGATATTTCTTACCTTATATTACAAAAGTACATACTATTAAACAAGAATTTGGATATTATTATTGGAATGTAGAAACAGATAAAGGAGCTAAAAGCTTTATGGTAAGAAAAGAGAGCAGTAATCTTATTAGTTTAGCGAATAATAGGGTTTTAGTAGTAGATGTAGACGGGAATCGATATGAAATTAAGGACTATACGCAATTAGATAAAAAGAGCTTTAGACAGATAGAATTATTATTATAATAAAAGGGTTGTGTGGGAGTATGAAAATATTATATGAATTACCGGAAAGAGAAAGTGAGCTGTGTAAGGAAATCGTAGCAAGTGAGAAGGTACTATATTGTGTACCCTATGATTTAGGAAAAGGAAATAGGCAGGTAAATGGATGGTTTCTAGTAACTGAAGCATACTTCTTTTGTATAGAAAATGAAGAAATACAAGAGAAGAAGTACTTTTGTGACTATCAAGGATTTAGATTGATTAATTATGTAAATAGTAGTGTGATAGAGGCAAAGTGTAAAAACAAAGATGAGGAGATTGTTAGATTTACATTAACGCATCTAGCAAGGTTTAGCATGATCATTAAAATTCTAAAAGATATAGAAGCAATGGGGAGTTCTAATGTCATTGGTGATGATGATGAAAGCAGATGTGCTACCTGTGGTAGGCCACTCCCTAAAGGCTCAAGAGTATGTAAATTTTGCGTAGATAAAAAGTCAGCATTTAAGAAACTAGCCATTTTAGCAAAACCTTATTGGACACCTCTTTTGATAGTGACGAGTATGTTTTGGATTATGTCAGTGATTAGCTTAATTCAGCCATGGATTTATAGGGTTTTAATTGATGAGTATCTGATGAAAGGCATAAAAGACGGCAAGGCAATTTTCTTACTTGTTTTTGCTCTTTTTGCTTATAAGGTATTGAGTGTAATCTATGATATTTACAAAAACAGGGCAATGATCAAAATTGGTTCAGGACTATCTAAAGACTTAAGAGAAATGATGTTTGAAAAAGTTCAGTCCTTATCTGTTAAGTATTTGGATACTAGGACTACAGGTGATTTAATGAATAGGATTACTTCAGATACAAATACATTACAAAGTTTCATAGCACATGACATATCTTCTGGAATTAATCAAATTGTATCTTTAATTGTAGTGACAATTGCTTTGCTATTTATGAATTGGAAAATGACTATTTTAATTATATTACCGATTCCAGTGATTATTTATAGTTGGAGATTTGTACGTACTAGATTTAGACATATGTATCATACACAGGGGAGAGTACATGATCAATGTAACTCTGTTTTACAAGATATACTAAATGGCATTAGGGTAGTTAAGGCATTCGGGATGGAAGAAAAAGAAGTTCAAAGGTTTTCAAAGATAAGTGAAAAATTTGCTAAGGTTAGTGCACGTAATGAAAAAACATATAATACCTTCCAACCTATTTTGAGCTTTATATTAGGGATAGGAAACTTCTTGGTGCTGTACTATGGAGCGATGCTCATTAGTGGCGAACAGATGCAAGTGGGAGAACTGGTACAATATACGCAGTATGCAGCTATGGTATATGGACCACTTGGATGGCTAAGTTTCTTTCCAAGAGCGCTGACACGAGCAGTAACTGCAACGGAAAGAATGTTTGAAATTTTAAATGAAGAACCAGAGATAAATGATGGCAATGCCAAATCAGAGTTAAAAGGGAAAGTTGATATAAAGGATATAACTTTTGGATATAAATCTTATGAACCTGTACTGAAGAATGTGAGCCTGACAGCTAAATCAGGAGAAATGATAGGATTAGTAGGACATTCAGGATCAGGAAAGTCTACATTGATTAACTTAATTATGCACTTATATGATGCAGACGAAGGAAAAATATTAATAGATGGAGATAACATCGGAGAAATTCAAGATGACCACTTTAGAGGCCAATTAGGTGTAGTGCTTCAAGAAACTTTTTTATTTGCAGGAACAATTGCACAGAATATAGGTTATGCGAAGCCGCATACAACTTTAGAAGAACTGATACAAGTAGCTAAGGTTGCCAATGCTCATGATTTTATCATGAGATTTCCAGATGGCTATGATACCATGGTAGGGGAAAAAGGACAGCGCTTATCAGGTGGAGAAAGACAAAGGATTGCTATTGCTAGAGCGCTACTCAATGATCCGAAGATATTAATATTAGATGAAGCTACAGCTTCCGTAGATACAGAAACAGAATCTGTTATTCAAGAGGCGCTAGGCAAGCTCATTAAAAATAGAACAACATTTGCTATAGCCCATAGATTATCTACCCTTAGAAATGCAACAAAACTAATTGTACTTAATCAAGGTGAGATTATAGAGACAGGAACACATCAAGAATTGATGAAAAAAAAAGGGAAATATTATAGCTTAGTTATGGCACAGCGTGAAATGACTAAGATGAAAGGGATATAGTTAGAAATTTATACAACGAAAAAAGAGTAAATCTGGGGAAGATTTACTCTTACTTTATTTTATATTGAACAGCGAAGTTATATTAGGGGAGAACTCACTGTTCTTAATTAGGGGGGTAATGCTATAGTTGAGTAACTTTAGGGGAAGATACTCTTTTTAATATTTATGTGGGGTTATATGTTTAAATATCTAGCTAAACTATAATGTTAACTCTAGTCAGTTCTTGTTAGGGGATGAATAAATATGTACTGCCTAAAAATTTAATTTGCATAACTTACTGACAAATAATAGTATACAATAAATACGAGAATTGCGCAAATAGAAGATATTCTTGTAGAAAAAGAGAGATTTGTGGCATAGTTAGTATGAAGATAAAAAAACCTTACCTATGTCTAGTTTTAAATGCACAAGTTTTTTGTAGAAAAATGTCGTTTGTTTGACACGTGAAAAAAATAAAATGTATCGGAAAGATTGTATACTTTTTAGGTGGTAAAACGTTATATACTTAGAAAGCTAAATTTAGAAAAGAGGAATGACCATGAATAAAATAGTAAATCAAATAAAAGCATTACCAATAGCAGTAAAGATAGGAGAGATAGTATTTATATTATCAATTATAATCTTCTTTTTCATGGTAGCGGGTGGAGGAAGTTTTACTACCTATTATGCGATGATGGGTGTGATTGGTACGGGGGGTATTGCAGCAGCTATTGCAGTGTTTAATAAGAAGTGGGCGTTAGTACTTGTAGATTTAATAATTACAGGTGGACTATTTTTATTCTATTTAAGTATTGCATAGGATTTTATAACAAAAAAAGAGAAGCGAATTGGTTAAATCAATTCACTTCTCTTTTTTGTTAGTTAGGTTGATTTTTACAAAGTAATAAACTTACTTCACGGATAACTTTGCATGCAACAGCAGTAGATACACCACTTGCATCGTAGTGTGGAGCGAGCTCTACGACGTCAGCTCCAACTAAATTGAGGTTTTGCATGAGTAAGAGTGCATCAAGCAATTCTTTCATAGTAAGTCCTCCAGGTTCTGGAGTACCTGTGCCAGAGAAGATAGAAGGATCTAGTACATCTAAATCAATGGTTAAATAGATCGGTTTATCTTTGAGTAAATTAACCACATCAGTAAGACTATGTGCATTGAAAGGATTGAGATGTGTATGAACTTTGGCCCAATCAAATTCCTCTTTTGTCCCAGAACGAATACCGAATTGAAAGATACGGTTGTCGCCGAGTAAATCCCAGGCACGACGCAGCACTGTAGCGTGAGAGAGTTTTTCGCCTAAGTAGTCATCACGCAGATCTGTATGTGCATCAAAATGGATAATATGTAAATCAGGATACTTCTCATAAAGTGCTTCAATAACAGGAAGGCTGACTAAGTGCTCTCCACCTATTAATAAAGTTTTTTTCCTATCAGTTAATAATGTAGAAAGTGTTTCTTTGATAGCTGCAAGAGCAGCCTTAGGGTTGCCAAAAGGCATATCGATATCACCTATATCGCTTATCTTAAAATCAGTTAAGTCTAAATCTAAATAA
>JBOFPL010000033.1:0-1558 GCA_051659885.1 Cellulosilyticaceae bacterium | reverse complement strand
CGGAATTCTAAGTTTAATCCAAATGTTTTGGCAATTATCCTTAGTTAAATAATGTATATACAGCAGATAGCCTATATTGTTATTTTCAAGCTGTTAATTTGAAGTTTAAAGCTTCAACATAAGCCTTTTGTCTTCTTATAACAGAGAATACGCGAAGTATCAATTTAAACTTCACAGCATTAATTACACAACCATGGCTTTTCCCTTCATCTTTTTTTCTATTGTAATATGCTTTAAGCTCAACATCATGTTTTATTGCTGATTTTGCAGCTTCAGTGATGATTCCTTTCAGATGTTTATTTCCATAAATACTCGTTCGACAACCACCTCTAACGCTTTTGCCGGATGAGTGTTCAAATGGAGCAACACCGATATAGCAGGCATAAGAACGAGCATCTCGGAACGTTGTGAAATTCTGTGTCATTACAAGGAAATATACAGCATTTATCATGCCTATTCCTTTTATAGAAGTTATCAGCTTATAATTCTCAAATAGAGATGTTGATTCTTTTATTAGACTAAGTATTTCAGCTTCAATTTCTTTGATTTGAGCATCTATTAAATCATATAATTGATTTTGCCTTGATAAATGACTTTCGTTATTTTGTTTTATTTGCTCTGTTCTGGTACGCTTTATTTTAGCACGAACAGAAACTAAAGCATTACGTTCATTTAATAAGTATTTTAATTCGCGCAACTCTTTTGATGGAAGGCGTGTAGGCTTTAGTATGTCACGATACAAATAGCAATGCTCAGCAATTCTATAGGAGTCGATCTTATCGTTTTTTCCACGGATTAACCCCATTTTCTTTTTTAGATCCAATGGACACAGTAAAGTATACGTGTAATTGTATTCTTCAAAGAATAAACAAATTTCTAAAGTGTAAATACCTGTATGCTCCAAGCATATCAGAAACTCTGATCTTTCTTTAGATAATCTATTTAACCAGGCAAACAAATCTTTAAATCCAGATTTATCATTCGTAATTTGAATGTGATCAAAATTTTTCAGTTTGTTTTTACTAGAAAACAAAGCTATGTCTAATGTTTCTTTTGAAACATCAATACCGATAAAATACTTTTTCATAACTTTACGGACTTTAGAATGAGGTAATTAGTTAGCCATATGCTGATAACTCTAAAACCTTTAATAAGTCTCTAACTTAAAATTCTAACTGGAACTTATCAGCAAAAGAGAAGAGGAGCCTAACTCCGAGGATAGATCTTAATATCTTGTTACAGACTTAGATAGCTCCTCTTCTTGGTTAACTTATATTAAGTGCTAATGTATATAATTTTCATCAATACTTCCAATTATTACGCGTTACAAAACTAAAGGTTACAGACAAATAATCCCTCTGGGATTAAAACCATAGATAGCAGTACTAGTTGCATTATGATTCATGGTCATGCACTGAGTTATCTTCAGTAGATTACTCTTTTTACTCCGGCGGAGTCACCGCGGGTAGAATCCTTCATCCTTTCCGATTCAGGACTCCACCCGCGGTTACAAACAAATAATCTCTCCGGGATTAAATCCATAGATAGCAACGCTTGT
>JBOFPL010000032.1:0-35758 GCA_051659885.1 Cellulosilyticaceae bacterium | reverse complement strand
GGAAACTTTCTCCACTTAACTTAGTGAAATGTTCTAAATGTGGTGAGTTAATGATGCCACACCGTGTATGTAAAGCTTGTGGTTCTTACGCTAATCGCGTTGTAGTTAAAGTAGATTAATTCTATGTCAAAGGGCAGCTATTAGCTGCCCTTTTGTATATTTTGTCAAATAGTAGAGAAAGATAAAGGGTGATGGAAATGCCGAAGATAGCAGTTGATGTAATGAGTGGTGACTACGCACCAAATGAATTAATTAAAGGATGTGCTAAAGCATCTAAAGATACTTCATGTATACTTGTACTAGTAGGTAAAGAACAGATGATTACAGCTGCTCTTAAAGAGTGTGCTTATGATGAGAGTAAGATTGAAATCGTAAACGCAGATGACATCATTACAATGGAAGACTCTCCAGTAACTGCGATAAGAACTAAAAAAGATTCTTCAATGGTAGTAGGACTTCGATTACTTAAAGAGAAAAAAGTAGATGGTTTTGTGTGTGCAGGGAATACCGGTGCACTTTTAGCAGGTGCTACTTTAATTGTAGGAAGAATCAAAGGTGTTGAAAGACCAGCCCTAGCTCCATTAATCCCAACTAAAAAAGGTAACACACTATTAATAGATTGTGGAGCAAATATGGATGCTAAACCTTCTTACCTAGATCAATTTGCTCGTATGGGTACTGTTTATATGGAAGAGTGCCTGGAGATTAAAAATCCAAGTGTAGGGCTAATTAATGTGGGTACAGAAGAAGAAAAAGGTAATGCACTTACTAAAGAAGCATTCAAACTACTAAAAGAAGATGAAAAAATAAACTTCATTGGCAATGTAGAGGCAAGAGAAATCCCTTCTGGCAAGGCAGACATCTTAGTATGTGATGCTTTTGTAGGAAACGTAATTCTTAAATTTATGGAGGGATTTGGGCTATGGGTATTTTCTATGCTCAAAGCCGAGTTTACAAGTAGCTTAAAGAGTAAAATCGCAGCACTTATGCTTAAAAAGAATATTTATAACATAAAGGGACGATTTGATTATTCAAATAAAGGTGGAGCACCATTATTAGGTGTAAATGGCTTAGTTGTGAAAACACATGGAAATTCTAAAGAAAAAGAAATCTATAGTACAATTATGCAAACAGAGGCTTTTATTAAAAACGGATTAATCGATAAAATCGCATCTAAATTTCAATAATAACTAAATTCATATTGACTACAAAACGGGTATATACTATTATCAAAGTATAAAATCGAGTAAGAGGTGTATGAATATGGTATTTGAGAAAATCAGAGAAATTATTAGTGAGCAACTTAATATTTCACAGGGAGAGGTGACGTTAGATACATGCTTTAAAGATGATCTAAATGCAGACTCTCTAGATATTTTTCAAATTGTAATGGCAATAGAAGAAGAATTTGAAATAGAAATTTCAAATGATGAAGTAGAAGATATAATTACAGTTAGAGAAGTTGTAAATTATATCAAAGAGCAAAAAGGATTAGATTAAAGAGTAGCCTCGCTAAGCGAGGCTTTTCCTATATGTAATCATTAAATAGAATGTTAAGTAACTAACATTTTTAATTATTAAACATTCTATTTAAATAGCTGCACATACTATTTAAAACAGAAGAAAAGAGATGATATAATGTATAAGAAAACAAATTGTAATAATCAAAAAGTAGTAGAATTACAAAATATTGTAGGATATGCTTTTAAAGAGAGTGAAAGATTAAGACAAGCCGTAACACATAGTTCATTTGCAAATGAACACAGAAATATGGAGATAAAAGATAATGAGCGTTTAGAGTTTTTAGGAGATGCTATTTTGGATCTTATTATTAGTGAATATTTGTTTAACAAATATCCTAATATGCCAGAAGGGGACCTCTCTAAAATTAGAGCAAGTATCGTTTGTGAAGCTTCTTTAGCAAAAACAGCAAAAAATATTAATTTAGGTGAATATATTTTGCTTGGAAAAGGTGAAGAAATGACAGGCGGAAGAACAAGAGCATCTATTCTTGCAGATGCATTTGAAGCTGTAACAGGAGCAATATTTGTAGATGGAGAATTTGAGGATGTTAGAGAGTTCCTTACAAGGACACTTATCAAAGAAGTAGACGATATTGCAATCGAAGATCTTTATACAGATTACAAAACACTTTTACAAGAAAATATTCAAAGAGAAAGTGCACTGCCTATTCGTTATGAAGTGGTAGAAGAAAAAGGTCCAGACCATGATAAGAATTTCTATGTAGCTGTACTACATGGTGAAAATTGCCTTGGAAAAGGTGTAGGCAAAAGTAAGAAAGAAGCAGAACAAAATGCTGCTAAAATTGCAATTAAGAATTTGACAAAATAAAATAGATTAGAAATAGAGGTGGCATATGTATCTAGATAAGATAGAGATACATGGGTTTAAGTCTTTTGGTGATACAGTAAAACTCCAAATCCCTCAAGGCATAACCGCCGTTATTGGGCCCAATGGAAGTGGAAAAAGTAATGTTGCGGACGCTATTAGATGGGTTCTTGGAGAGCAAAGTGCAAAAACACTTCGTGGAACAAAGATGGAGGACATTATTTTTGCAGGAACGGAGAAGAGAAAACCTCTTGGCTATGCAGAAGTAGCGATGCATATTAAAAATGATGATAGAAGGTTACCCATTGATTATTTAGAAGTTGTTGTAAAAAGAAGAGTTTATCGTTCAGGAGAGAGTGAGTATTTTCTTAATGGATCAACATGTAGATTAAGAGATATTCAAGAACTCTTTATGGATACTGGAGTAGGAAAAGAAGGCTATTCTATTATTGGACAAGGTCAGATTGACAAAGTATTAAGTTCTAAACCAGAAGATAGAAGAAGTTTGTTTGAAGAAGCTGCGGGTATTTATAAATATAAGGTAAGGCGAACAGAAGCTGAGCGTAAGCTAGAAAAAGAAAGAGAAAATATCCTACGTCTAAAAGATATTATTAGTGAGATAGAGACGCGTATAGAACCGTTAAGGATAGAAGCAGAAAAAACAAAAGAATATCTTGGATTAAAAGACAGGCTCAAGGAAATGGATATCAACATCTTTATACAAGAGATGGAGAGAATCAGAGAAGATATTAAAAAAGTTCAATCTGATGTAAGCCATGTTGAAAAAGAAATTGAAGAAAATACAGTTGGTAAAGAAACAGTTACTAAAGAATATGCAGAGTGGAAACAAAAGAAAGATAAGATATTCATGAGCATAGAAGAGATTATTAGTAACATTTCTGGACTAGAAAAAAGTCAACAACAAAAATCAGCGAGTATTGATGTCAATAAGGAACGTATTTCAAGTATTCAAACCCTTATTGAACAGATAGAGCACGACACAAAAAAACAAGAGCAAGATAATAAAGATTTACTTATAGAGTTACATGTATTAGGCTCTAAAAAAGTAGGATTAGAACTTGAAAAAGCAACTCAACAGGATATTTTACTTAAGGCAGAAAGTCAGTTTACAAAGTTAAGAGAAGATGTGGGGCTTTTAGAGGGTAGTCTAGAAGATTCTAAAAAACAACTTTATGATAAAGTAAGAGAAATTGACCTTTTAAAAAATGAATTAGATAAACAAGAGGCTATAGAAGACCAAATGGACTATAGAGGCCTACAGGTGAAAGAGTCTATTCAAAAGTTAAATAGTGAGGTACAGCATCAAGAGACAAGTTTACGTGTACTATGTAAGAAACAAGAGGAAAATAATGAAACACTAAGTGCATTAGAAGTAAGTTTTAAAGAAGTAGATCAACTAAAAACTTCATTAGAAAGCACAAAACAGAGTAAAACAAGAGAATTAGAGACTTTAACACATAATATTGCACAAGCTAAAAGACAAATCAATTGGTTAGAGCAAATTAAAAATGATTACGAAGGTTACTATCAGAGTGTTAAACAGGTGCTTCAGCTAAAGAAACAAGATACCAATAGATGGAAAGGTATAGTAGGGATTGTAGCTGATCTTTTAGAAGTACCTGAAAAGTACGAGATTGCTATAGTGACGGCACTCGGTGGTGCAATGCAGAATGTAGTAACAGAATCTGAAAGAGATGCGAAACAGATGATTGCAACCATGAAACAAAAGGGAATAGCTAGGGTAACCTTTTTACCACAAGATACAATTCAAACCTATTCACCTATTAAAGATTTAGTTTCACTTAAAGAACAAGAAGGATTTCTAGGGTTAGCAAGTGAACTTGTTGGATATGAAACCACTTATACAAACATAGTCAATTTTCTATTAAGTAAAATACTTATAGTAGATACGATTGATCATGCTTCTTTAATCGCTAAAAAGTATAATTACCGATATAAAATTGTAACTTTAGAAGGAGAAGTCTTTAATGCAGGAGGTTCTCTAAGTGGGGGAAGTAGCAAAAATAATAAGAATAATATTTTCTCCAGAACAAGAGAGCTAAAAGAGTTAAAAGAATTACATGCAAGCTATATTGGGCAACAAACTGAATTAGAAAAGATAATTAAGGGAACACATCAGAGTCTAGAAGATAATCTCATGAAGTGGGATGAAATGACAGGACAAATGATGGTGTTAGAAGATAATAAAAAAGATTTAATTCTTCAAATAAGCAAATGTAATGACACTCTAAAATTGACTAAAGAAAGTCAACTTCAATTAGTTGAAGAAAGAAACAAAATAGAAGAGTTAAAAGAAAATTTAACAAATGATAGAGAAAAAGTGCATAGTCAGTTAGAAGCATTAGAAGGTAACGTGGATGAAGATAAAGAAGCTGTTACAGAACTAGAAAATCAAATTGCTAGGATCAAGCAAGAGCAGGAAAGTAAAAGTGGCGAAATTACTGAAAAGAAAATTGCACTTTCTCATACCACACAAAATATCACTTATACTATTGAACAGATTAGAACAGTAGAAAAAAATATAGAAAATACTAAAGAAAAAAATGTAAGTATTATTACGAGAAAAGAAGAGCTTTTACAAGATAGAGAAAAAATTGAACAGAGTATTACTGAAATTCAAAAAGAGATAGAGTCTCTAGAAGAAAAAATTATTGAATCTAATGCATTAAGAGCGAAATATGAAGCAGATAGAACGAAATTGGATACTGAAGAAGAGGATTTACAAAAAAGGATAGATGAAGTAAGTGAACGTATTTCTAGTCTAAAACAAGAAAGTTTTAGATTAGCGAATAAGCAAGAAATACTAGAATTAGAAAAGCAGAAGTTAAGTGATACAATTTGGGAACAGTATGAACTAACCTTCGGTGGTTGTTTACTCTTTAAAAAAGAGTTTGGAAGCCTTCAAGAGATGAAGAAAGAAGCAGAAAAGATTAGGGCTAAAATAAAGCTTATAGGAAATGTTAATGTTAATGCAGTGGAAGAGTTTGAGGAAACAACTAAACGGTATGATTTCTTAATGACTCAAAAGGATGACGTAGAAAAAGCAGAACAGTCACTTGTAGAACTCATTGAAAAATTAACAGAGCAGATGTATGAAATCTTTAGAGAGCAATTCACAGTCATTGCTGCAAACTTTAGCGAGGTATTCAAAGAGTTATTTGGAGGAGGAACAGCCTTTTTACAATTAACAGATGAAGAAAATATTTTAGAATCAGGTATCGAAATTATTGCTAAGCCACCAGGTAAGAAGTTGCAGAATATGACACTCCTATCAGGGGGAGAAAGAACATTGACGGCTATAGCCTTATTGTTCGGTATTCTTAAATTAAAACCTTCACCATTTTGTGTGCTAGATGAAATTGAGGCAGCTCTTGATGATGCCAATGTATTACGATTTGTACAGTATTTAAATAGTTTATCACAAGGAACACAGTTTATTGTTATTACACATAGAAAAGGTACAATGGAAAGAGCAGATACTTTATATGGTGTAACGATGCAAGAACGAGGTGTTTCTAAAGTACTATCTATTAAGTTAGAAGATGCAACAGAATATCTAGATAAAAAATCCAATTAGGGAGGAAAAGGATGTCATTTTTTAAAAAGTTATTCGGAAGAAAACAGGAAGTAAAAGAAGAAATTATTGAAAAAGAAATTACACAAGAAGAAACTAATCAGGTAGAAGAAATTCAAGAGGCGATAGAAGAAGCTGTAGAGAAATCTCTAGAAGTTTTAGAAACATTAGAGGCAGAAGAAGAACTGGAGCCTATAAAAGAAGTAATTGAAGAGGTTGTTCTAGAAGTAATTGAAGAAGCTATAGTAGAAGAGGATACGCGTATTGAAGAAGCTGCAGTAGAAGAAAATATGCATATTGAAGAGGCTGTAGTAGAAGAAGATATGCGTATTGAAGAAGCTGTAGTAGAGGAAGATACTTGTATCAAAGAACCTATGATAGAAGAAGATACATGTATTGAAGAAGTTGTAAGTCAGGCAAATACTACAGAAGCAACTGTTCCAGCAACAGAAGAAGAACAAGAAGAAGCAAAACCTAAGAAAAAGGGTCTTTTTAGTAAGCTATTTAGTGGACTTGCTAAAACAAGAGATAATATTTTGGGAAGTGTAGATGATGTATTAAAGAACTTTAAAAAAATTGATGAAGAACTTTATGAAGAGTTAGAAGAAGCACTCATCATGGCAGATTTTGGCGTAGATACGACTTTAGCAATTATGGAAGATCTTAGACGTATTGTAAAAGAAAGAAAGATTACAGAGCCAAGTGAGCTTAAAACAGCTATTCAAGAAATCATTACTAATATCTTAACTGCACATGTAACCTCTCCAATTATTGTAGAGAATCAACCTAATGTCGTATTAGTAATAGGGGTAAATGGTGTAGGTAAAACGACAACAATAGGAAAATTAGCAAACCAACTTCAATCAGATCATAAAAAAGTGGTACTAGCAGCAGCCGATACTTTTAGAGCGGCAGCGATAGAACAATTGCAAATTTGGGCAGACCGTGCACATGTAGATTTGATTAAACAACAAGAAGGTTCAGATCCAGCTTCAGTTGTTTATGATGGTATTAAAGCAGCTAAATCAAGAAAAGCAGATGTACTCATTTGTGATACAGCGGGGCGTTTACAAAATAAAACAAACCTGATGAAAGAATTAGAAAAAATTGCTAGAATTATTGATAGAGAGTATCCAGAAGCACATAAAGAAGTATTAATTGTGTTAGATGCGACAACAGGACAAAATGCTATTTCACAAGTAAAAGTATTTAAAGAAGCAGCAAAAGTAGATGGGATTATACTGACTAAGCTAGATGGGACAGCAAAAGGTGGAGCAATAGTAGGAATTTGCCAAAGCCTAGGTGTTCCTGTGAAGTATATTGGGGTTGGAGAGAAAATAGATGATTTACAAGTGTTTGACCCACAAAGTTTCGCAAGAGCATTATTTAATGTAGAATAAAATAGTAGTTGACAAAAGTAACTTTTTTCATTATAATTCATGTGTAAAGCAAAAAGGGCTGACAGTAGTCGAGGTGGAAGATGGAAAAGTTTGTAGAGATAACATATTTATTTGATTTTTATCAAGAGCTCATCACAGATAAGCAAAGAGAACTGATAACAGGATATTATTTTGATGATTTATCTCTAGGGGAACTTGCCACCATGCATAACATCAGTAGACAAAGTGTTTTTGATACCATCAAAAAAGGACAAGCTAAGCTTATCGAATGTGAGAGAAAACTTGGTCTTTGGGAAAAGTACAAAAGGCAAGAAAGTATACTGATTAACTTAAACGCGCTACTTGTAGATGCAGAGCAAACACTAGATGATAATGGAAAACAATATATATCATCTGTTAAGGAATTAATAGATGCACTAACAAGTGAAATGTAGGAGGATGTTAGCATGGCCTTTGATCAATTATCTACCAAATTACAAGATGTATTCAAACAACTTAAAAGTAAAGGTAAACTTACAGATAAAGATGTAAAAGTTGCATTAAGAGAAGTAAAACTTGCTCTTTTAGAAGCAGACGTTAACTTCAAAGTTGTTAAGAATTTTATTAAAACAATAGAATCACGTGCTATTGGAATTGAGGTATTAGAAAGCCTTACACCAGGACAACAAGTTATTAAGATAGTAAATGAAGAACTTGTTAATCTGATGGGGTCAACTCAAAGTAAAATTACATTTGCAAGTAAAGGTATTACACCTATCATGATGGTAGGACTTCAAGGGGCTGGTAAGACGACAACAAGTGCGAAACTTGCATCACTTATCAAGTCACAAGGGAAGAGACCTTTATTAGTAGGATGTGATGTTTATAGACCGGCAGCTATTGAACAGTTGCAAAAAGTAGGTAAACAAGTGAATGTACCAGTATTCTCACTTGGAGTAGACCACGATCCAGTAGAAATTGCTAAAGCAGGAATGACCTACGCAAAAGAAAATAACTTTGATGTAGTATTAATAGATACTGCAGGTAGGCTTCATATAGATGAAACATTAATGGATGAGCTGAAGTTCATTAAGAGAGACGTTAAGCCTTGGGAAATACTATTAGTAGTAGATGCAATGACAGGACAGGATGCAGTAAATATTGCAGAATCCTTCAATGAAGCATTAGGCATAGATGGGGTTATCATGACTAAGTTAGATAGTGATAACAGAGGGGGAGCTGCTTTATCAGTAAAAGCAGTAACCAACAAACCTATTAAGTACGTTGGTATGGGTGAGAAAGTAAGTGATTTAGAGGCATTCCATCCAGAACGTATGGCATCACGTATATTAGGTATGGGTGATGTACTTACATTAATTGAAAAAGCTCAGCAAAATATTGATGAGAAGAAAGCTAAGGAACTAGAAGCTAAACTGCGTAAAGCAGAGTTTAACTTTGAAGATTTCTTAGACCAAATGAATCAAGTGAAAAATATGGGACCACTTCAACAGGTTCTAGGTATGATACCAGGTATGAATACTGCAAAATTAGGCGATCTTAATATTGATGATAAACAATTAGCGCACATTGAAGCGATTATCTTATCAATGACAAAAGAAGAGAGACTTAATCCTAATTTAATTAATATGTCACGTAAGAAGCGTATTGCAAAAGGTTCAGGACGTGATATACAAGAAGTCAATAGACTCATTAAGCAATTTGAGCAGATGCAGTCAATGATGAAGCAGTTTTCAGGTATGATGAAAGGCAAAAAAGGTAAATTTAAATTACCTTTTATGTAAATAAATAAACAATAAATTTTAGAGGTGACTAACATGGCAGTTAAAATTCGTTTAAAAAGAATGGGAGCTAAAAAGACTCCTTTCTACAGAATAGTAGTAGCAGATTCAAGATCTCCAAGAGATGGACGTTTCATCGAAGAAGTTGGATATTTCAATCCTTGTGTTGAACCAAATGAATTAAGCGTTAACAAAGAAGCAGTTCAAAAATGGTTATCAACAGGAGCTCAACCAACTGATACAGTTAAAGATTTAATCAAAAAAGCTGGAATCGAAATGTAATTTCTACCGATTGGAGGTAGCCCGATGAAAAATTTAGTAGAAGTAATTGCAAAGGAATTAGTGGATTACCCAGAGCAAGTTTGTGTGTCTCAAAAAGAAGATGATCAGACAGTTATTATAGAGCTAAAAGTTGCCCCAGAAGATATGGGGAAAATCATCGGAAAACAAGGACGAATTGCTAAGGCAATCCGTAGTATAGTCAAATCAGCTAGTGCAACATCTGAAAAGAAAGTTGTAGTAGAGATTATGCAATAGGTTAGGGTTTCCTAACCTATTTTTGTTTATAAAAATATTTATAGTTTTATTATCTAATGGGTTTAAGATGCTTAGACTTTTTAAATAATAAAATTAAAGATCATTTAAAAAAAGGATGGATGAAAATATGGAACAAATGTTTACAATAGGAAGAATTGTTAATACACATGGTGTAAAAGGAGAAGTTAGAGTACTGCCAAGTACAGATGATATTAAGCGTTTTGAATTGTTAAAAGAGATTCTTGTAATTAATAGAGAAGAAAAAATGTATGAAATTACAGGGGTAAGATACCATAAAAATTTTGTGCTTCTGAAATTAAAAGGTGTAGATACAATGGATGCTGCAGAGCTGCTTAAGAACTCTTTAATTAAAATAAAGAGAGCAGATAGCTTACCTTTAAATAACGATGAATATTACATCAGTGATTTATATGGTATGAAAGTAGTAACAGAAGAAGGTAGAGACTTAGGGGAACTAAAAGACATCATGTTTACTGGTAGTAATGATGTATATGTAGTTTATAATGAAGAAACACAAAAAGAAATTCTTATTCCAGCTATTAAACAATGTATAAAAAGAGTAAGTGTAGCAGATAATCTAATGACTGTACATTTATTAGAAGGATTAGAGTAACATGAAAATAACAATAATGACTTTATTTACAGAGATGGTAGAGCAGGTCATTGGCTATAGTATTATGGGACGTGCCAATAAAAGTGGTTTAGTAGATATTAGTGCCATTGATATAAGAGATTTTGCAAATAATAAACATAATCAGGTAGATGATTATCCTTATGGAGGGGGAGCTGGGATGTTAATGATGGCTCCACCTATATACGACTGTTATCAACATATTAAAGAGCAATCGGAAGGGAAACCGCATCGTGTGATTTATATGACGCCACAGGGTAAACCATGGAATCAAAAGATGGCAGAAGAATTTTCTAAAGAAGAAAATATAGTTATCTTATGTGGACATTATGAAGGTATTGATCAACGTGTAATTGATGAAATTGTAACAGATGAAGTATCTTTAGGTGATTATGTATTAACAGGAGGGGAACTTCCAGCATTAACAATCGCAGATAGTGTTATTAGACTATTACCAGGTGTACTTGGTAAGCAAGAGTCTTTTGAGGATGAAAGTTTCTCGGAAGGTTTATTGGAGTATCCACAATATACTAGACCAGCTGTATTTTTAGACCAACAAGTACCAGCAGTACTTACATCAGGCAATCATAAGAAAGTGGCTGAGTATAGAAGACAACAATCTATTATCAATACATTTAATAAAAGACCTGATTTGTTAAAAAAAGCCAAATTGACTGATAAAGAGAAGCAGTTTATCCACGAATATGCAAAAACTCGTTGCAAATAAGAAAAAGACATGTTATAATCTTGAAGTGTTATTACGGGTGGTCCGCTCTCATGCATATGATGATGAACATCTTAGAAAAAGGAGAAATTAAAATGAACGAAATTATCAGAGCAATCGAAAACGAACAATTAAAAGCAGAAGTAACACCTTTCAACGTAGGTGATACAATCCGTGTTTATGCAAAAATCAAAGAAGGTAACAGAGAACGTGTACAGATGTTCGAAGGAACTGTTCTTAAAAGACAAAATGGTGGAGTTCGTGAAACATTCACAGTAAGAAGAGTTTCTTACGGTGTAGGTGTTGAAAAAACTTGGGCATTACATTCACCAAACATTGAAAAAATCGAAGTTACTCGTCGTGGTAAAGTAAGACGTGCTAAACTTAACTACTTACGTCAACGTGTAGGTAAAAACGCTAAAGTAAAAGAATTAATTAAGTAATAAAATAAAAAGGGACTTTTTAAGTCCCTTTTTGTGTATCAAAATGAAAGGGGCTAGAGCCTCATGAAGGCCAAAAGAGAAAAAAGATTAAAAACCTTACATGGGTGGATTAAAGATATTTTAATTGCTAGCCTAATAGTTATTGTTTTAACCCAGTTTGGGTTTCAAAATTTGAAAGTAGTAGGTAGTTCTATGGCTCCTACTTTATTAAGTGGTCAGCTAGTAATAATAAATAAGATTGCTTATCGATTGACAGAACCAAAACTAGGGGATGTTATAGGATTTTATACACCAGGTATAAGAGAAAAAGTAGTAAAACGTATTATAGGTATGCCTGGTGATGTGATAGATTATAAAGAGGGGATATTATACGTAAATCAAAAAGCTATACAAAATTTAACCCAAGAGAAACTAAGAAAAAGAGGGGATATTGAATATCCTTATCAAATACCAAATCATTCATACTTTGTAGTAGGTGATAATTTGAATAGTAGTATAGATAGCAGATATAAAAGTATAGGATGTATCACTAAAGAGCAGATTATAGGTAAGATTAGTTTAAGAGTGTGGCCATTTTGGGTTAATCCTTTAATAGATTAAAAGATGTACGTATATATGCCAAGGAGATAAAGGAGAAAAAGATTATGCTAATACAATGGTATCCAGGTCATATGACTAAGACCAAAAGATTAATAGAGGACAATATCAAACTAGTAGATATTGTTATAGAGCTTTTAGATGCGAGAGCACCACATAGTACTAAAAATCCAGATATAGATAGACTTGCAGGGAATAAGCCAAGACTGATTATCCTCAATAAGGCAGATTTAGCAAATCCAGAAATAACTAAGCAGTGGATTAACTGGTATAGTAATAGTAATGTAAAAGTAGTTCCTGTTATTGCTACATCAGGTAAAGGGATCAAAGATGTTACAAAATTAGCAGAAGAGATGTTAAGTGAGAAAATTGAGCGTGATAAAGCCAGAGGACGTATTTATAGACCGATTAGAGCTATGATCGTGGGGATTCCTAACGTTGGGAAATCTACTTTTATTAATACATTAGTAGGTAAAGGAAGTACCAAAACGGGAGATAAACCAGGGGTAACACGTGGTAAACAGTGGGTAAAAATTAAAAAAGGTTTTGAACTTTTAGATATGCCAGGAATCTTATGGCCAAAGTTTGAAGATCAGGAAGTAGCTATGAGACTAGCTTACTTAGGGTCTATTAAAGATGATATTTTAGATGTTAGAGAGCTTGCAACTAATTTCTTACAACATGGTAAGATATATTTCAAAAAAGACTTAGAAGCAAGATATAAGGTAAATATTGAACCAGATATTGAACCTTATGAACTATTCTTGGCTATTGCAAAGAAAAGAGGTTTTATTGGTGCAAAAGGAATTGTAGATGAGTATCGAACAGCTAATATTCTCTTTGATGAGTTTAGAGGTGGTAAGATCGGTAAAATTACATTAGAAACCCCAGTTATGGTAGAAGAAGCTAGAATCAAAGCTGAAGAGGAAGAAAAAGCACGTAAACAAGCTGAAAAAGAAGCTAGAGCTAAAGCAAGAGCAGAGCGAGAAGAAAGAGAAGCAAGAGAAGAGAGAGAAGAGAAACAGGCAAGAGAGGCAAGAGAAGCAAAAGCTGCTTTGGAACAATTAGAGCAGTAACAAATAGTAAAGGGTGAGCGTGTTGAGAGGAATCAAAAGTACAAGAAACTTTTTAGAGTTTATTAAAGAACCAATGTTAGCGGTATTAGCGGCATTATTAATCTCACAGTTTATTATGGCGCATACTCAGATCCCTACAGGATCTATGATAGCAACAATCAATATAGGGGATCATATGGTAGTTAACCGATTACCTTATTATTATAGAGACCCTAAAAGAGGAGAAATTATTGTTTTTGCACATGAGGGACAAAATCTTGTCAAACGTGTGATTGGTGAACCAGGAGATATTTTAGATATCAAAGAGGGAAGAGTATTTGTTAATGGAGAAGAGTTAGAGGAAAGTGCGTATATTAGAGTACTTGATAGTACAGAAGCACAATATGAAATAGATTTTCCTTATACAGTGCCCGAAGACTATTATTTTGTAATGGGAGATAATAGACAAGAAAGTTATGATAGTAGATATTTTGGTCCAATACACAGAGATACTGTTTTTGCTAAAGGTGGATTTAGAATCTATCCATTTAACAATATAGGGATTGTTAAATAAATTAGGTAAGGTAGGATAATATGAAAATTGCAGAAATAGAACAAGTTTTAAAACAAACACAGTTTACAGATCTTGAGCAGATGATAGAACAATTTGTGAAAGATGAAAGACAAGGTGTTATTAAGATTTGTAATAAATATAGGAAAAAAATTGAGAAGCATCAAGCAGAACTTGCGGAATGGGACTTTAAGCTAGAATTTGATAGAGTGTTTCATCAAAACCAATATATATTAGTAGGTGTGGATGAAGTGGGAAGGGGACCGCTTGCAGGGCCTGTAGTAGCAGCGGCGGTTATTTTACCTTATCAATGTGAAATTAAAGGATTAAAGGACTCCAAAAAACTATCCGAAGAAAAAAGAGAAGAACTGTATGACATCATCAAGCAGAAAGCTCTTAATGTGGGTGTAGGAATAGTGGATGCAGGAGAAATTGACCGGATCAATATTTTGCAAGCTACTTTTCAAGCAATGAGAGACGCATTAACTAATTTAGGTGTGGATTATGACGTAGTAGGTGTAGATGGAGATAAAATAATCCCTAAAATAGAGGCGGTACAACATCCTATTATTAAAGGAGATGATAAAAGTGCAGCGATAGCTGCAGCTAGTGTCATTGCGAAGGTAACTAGAGATAGGATGATGAAAGACTACGCTAAGAACTATCCAGTGTATGATTGGGAAAACAATAAAGGATATGGTAGTAATAAACATTATGATGCAATTAGAGAGTATGGAATTACAGAACTTCATAGAAAAAGTTTCTTAAAAAATGAGGGATATTAATGGTCAATACTAACTTAATTGCTAGGTTTTTCAATCAAATGCCTGTGATGCAGCAACAGTTATCAAAAGAGCAATTAGAAGCGCTAAGACAATTTGTTAAAGAACTTCAGCTCGGAGAAAGTATAGAAGGCATACTTATAAAAGAATTAAACTCGGGATATGTATTGGAAGTAAATGAAGAGATACGTATCCCGGTCTCTATTTTAGAGCCTGTTCAGGTGGGAGATTTACTAAAATTTAATGTAATAGCTAAAAAACAAGATGAAATACAATTGAAAATACAAACGGCAGAACCTACTCCGTTAATTGATAAAATCACGCAAGATTTAGCACTTCCTAAAGATGAAAAAATGAATAAATGCTTAAATCAATTTATGCAAAAAGAATTAACATTAACTAGAGAAAATTTATTACATACTTATTATATAGAAAAGCATTACCAGATTCCATCCGCAGTTATGACTAATGTACTGGCTAGAAAAAGTGGGATTACTGAGGAACAGGCAAATAAGTTAGCTAGACTCAGACAGCAAGGATTAGCAAGGATAGGTGAGAGTCTCAAGCAAATATTTGGGGCATGTATAGGTGAGGATGAAGTAGAAGAGCTTACACAACTAATTGAAAAATACAACCCTAAAGGGGAGAGTAAAGAGCTATTAAAAGAAATCTTTAACAGGCCACATGAAGAGGAGACAAAAATAATACAACAATCCAATCGGTTAAAAAACAGCCTTCAAGTGGGACAGGAAAAGTTAGAGAAAGTAGAAAAAAACTTTATGATAGGTAGGTTAGTAGACTCTCTAATAGGGATTAATCCCCAAAATTCTAAAAATCTACAAAAACAATTGCGAATAAATATAGAAATACTTCAAGAAGTAATAGAGTTTATAGAGCGGCAGGAAAAAGGTGGCCCCTATAAAGAACAACTACTACCACTCAAAGAAAGCCTAGAGGTAGTACAAAAATTAAACAATGAAGGCAATTATTTTCTTTTTCCATTGATATATCAACAAGAACTTAATCAAGCAGAGATTTACTTTTTTGAACCTAAAAAAAGGCAAAAAGATAAGAAACATGCTACTTATGTAGTGATTGCATTAGATTTGAGTGCGTTAAAACATATTGAAATACATATTCATAAAATAGATAAAAATCTAGTAATGGAGATTATAGTAGCTCATCAAGAAATTGAGCAATGGTTAATGACTTATACAGAACAATTAAAGCAAGAAGTTGAACAAATGGGATATACGTTGAAACAATGTACCTACAAAGTACAAGGTGAGAAAATGGATAGAATAGGTCACCAATATACAAGCATTAATCATTTTGACTGGAAAATATAAAGGAGATTAAAAAGGGATGAAAAAAGCAGCAGCTATTACTTATAACGAAGAGATGAAAGCACCTCAAGTAGTAGCGAAAGGCCAAGGGGAGGTTGCTGAAAATATTTTAGAACAGGCAAAAGCCTTTGAAATACCTGTTTATGAAGACAAAGAATTGGTTACACTCCTAACAGAAGTTGAGATAGGCGAGCAGATTCCGCCAGAACTTTATGACTTAGTTGCCAAGATACTTGTTTTTGTAGGAGATATTGATGAATTATATGCCAAATGTGAATCCAAAAAGTAATAATAGAAAAATAGGAAGCCAATATGAGCTATTAGCTAAGAAGTACTTATTACAAAACCAGTACACTATTTTAGAGATGAACTATAGATGTAAAAGTGGAGAAATAGATATTATAGCTAAAGACGGTGAATATATTATATTTGTAGAGGTAAAATATAGAAGTAATACAAAATTTGGTTACCCCAGAGAAAGTGTAAATTATTATAAGCAAAAAAGGATTATAGCAGCGGCTAAGTACTACTTGTTTACGCATAGATGGTATCATAAAAGTTGTAGATTTGACGTATTAGAAATACTGTATGATCAAGTGACCTATATTAAAAATGCATTTATAGAAGGGTAGGGATTTGATGAAGTTTTTTGAAACACAAGAATGTTTATTTGAACAAATGGAAAGTGTACCTTATGTAATTTTTAAGAAATGGCAGGATGATAAAAGAATAGCCCATGGCTTTACAACCAAACACGGTGGATGTAGTAAAGGTGACCTCACTTCTCTTAATTTAGGTTTTAATAGAGGAGATGAATTAGCAAATGTGGTAGAGAATTATCAAAGAATATGTAAAGCTATAGATGTAGATGAAGAGAGCCTAGTACTTTCTAAACAAATACATGAAACGAATATAGTAGAAGTTACATATGAAGATAAAGGCAATGGGATAACTTATCCAAATAAATGGGAGAGTGTAGATGGTATTTATACGCAGGAAAAAGGTATTACACTGGTGACTCATTATGCAGATTGTGTTCCGTTGTTTTTTTATGCCCCTAAATATAATATGATTGGATTAGCTCATTCTGGTTGGAGAGGAACAGTTGAGCTAATCGGTAAAAAAATGGTGGAAGAGTGGGTGAATAAACACCATATTCCTCTAAAGGAAATACAGATAGGAATAGGCCCATCTATAGGTCCTTGTTGCTTCGAAGTGCATGAAGATGTGGCAGAGGAATTTATAAAAAAATTTGGAAAGACTCACTTTGTGGTAGAAAATATTACAAATGGAAAGTATAATATTAATCTCTGGGAGTGTAACAAGCAAAGTTTAATACAATGTGGTATAAACCCGGAAAATATTTATGTTTCAGACATGTGCACGTGTTGTCATGAGGAAATATTCTTTTCACATAGAAAAACACAAGGAAAAAGAGGAACCCTGGCAGCGCTTATGTGCTTAAGATAACAGGAGATGAAAAAATGCAAAAAGAAGATAAATTTAAACCCCATAAGATTGTAGAAGTACTTACAGATAGTATTGCCCAGGAAATAGAAATAGAGGCGGGAGACATATTATTATCAATCAATAATGAACCAATACAAGATGTATTTGATTATAGGTTTTTAATGTGTGATGAAGAGCTGGATATTAAAATTCAAAAGGCTAATGGAGAAGAGTGGATTCTGGAAATAGAAAAAGATTTTGATGAAGACTTAGGACTAGTTTTTGAGACAGACTTAATGGATGAGCTAATTAGTTGTAGGAATAAATGTAAATTCTGCTTTATTGATCAATTACCCCCTAATATGAGAAAGACTGTTTATGTAAAAGATGATGATTGGAGAATGTCTTTCTTAAATGGTAACTATATTACACTAACCAATATGTCTGATTATGATATTAATCGTCTGATTAAATATCGTTTATCACCTATTAATATTTCTATTCATGCGACAAATCCAGAGGTTAGACGTGATTTGCTAAATAATAGATTTGCAGGTAAAATTTTAGAGCAAATTAGAAAATTAGTAGAAGCAGGCATAGAGGTTAATGGACAAATTGTATTATGTAAAGGATTAAATGATGGAGATGTTTTAGATGAAACAATCAAAGATCTTAGCCAATTCATTCCACATATTCGTTCTTTAACAGTAGTACCTGTAGGGATTTCAAGATTTAGAGAAAACCTTGCCAAACTAGAGTCATTTGACAGAGAATCTTCTAGACAAGTGGTGGAAGTTATTGAAAAATGGCAAAAGTATTATTTAGAGAAAATGGATACACGATTCGTATTTGCAGCAGATGAGTTTTATGTGGTAGGAGAATTACCATTGTCAACTTATGAAAGTTATGAGGGATTCCCAGTACTAGATAATGGGGTAGGTATGCTAACCAAGTTTAGAACAGAATTAGAATCAGCAGTGGCAAAAATAGAGAGAAGTGATGAAATTTTTGAGTGTTCTATAGTAACAGGACGTATAACTGAGCATTATATAAAAGAGTGTGTAGCGCTAGTGCAGACAAAATTGCCAGAATTTAAAATGAATGTTTATGGCGTGACAAATCACTTTTTTGGAGAAAATGTAACTGTAACAGGACTTTTAACAGGCCAAGATATTGTAAATGAGTTAAAAACTAAAAAAGATTTAGGGAAAGTTTTGCTATTAGCAGAGAATATGTTAAAATGTGATGAAGAGGTATTCTTAGATGATTATACCTTAGACAGGATGAGTGAGGAGTTAGGTATTCCGGTAATAGTGGTACCTAATGACGGCCAAGAATGGCTAGACAGAATTATAAAAACAAAGGAGAAATATTAATGAGTAAACCAATTGTAGCAATTATAGGTAGACCGAACGTAGGGAAATCTACCCTATTTAATAGATTAGCAAAAGCACGTATTTCAATCGTAGATGATATGCCAGGTGTAACAAGAGATAGAATTTATGCGGATGTAGAATGGCTTAAATACAAATTTACAATGATTGACACAGGTGGAATTGAGCCAGATAGTACAGATATCATTTTAAGCCAAATGAGAAGACAAGCAGAGGCGGCTATTGCATCAGCAGATGTAATTATGTTTATAGTAGATGTAAAGACTGGATTGACAGATTCAGATATGCATGTAGCAAATATGTTAAGAAAATCACATAAGCCAGTTGTACTTGTCGTAAATAAAGTAGATGATATTGTACATCAATCAATGGGAATCTATGAGTTCTATAACTTAGGTCTTGGAGATCCAATTCCAGTTTCTGCTGGACAAGCACTTAACTTTGGGGACATGTTAGATGCTGTCGTAGAACATTTCCCAGATGAGGTAGAGGAAGAGGAAGAAGATGATACAATCAAAGTAGCTATCATTGGAAAGCCAAACGTAGGGAAATCTTCTTTAGTTAATAAAATTGTTGGAGAAGAACGTGTTATCGTAAGTGATATAGCGGGAACAACAAGGGATTCAGTGGATACTGAAGTAACAATTGATGGACAAAAATATGTATTAATCGATACAGCTGGTCTAAGAAAGAAAAAGAAAGTCAAAGAATCATTAGAAAAATATAGTATCATTAGAACAGTAGCAGCTGTAGAAAGAGCTGATATTGTGCTTATTTTAATTGATGCAGAAGAAGGTATTACAGAGCAAGATACTAAAATCGCTGGTATTGCACATGAAGCAGGTAAAGCATGTATGGTTGTTGTCAATAAATGGGATGCTATTGAGAAAAATGATAAGACGATGAATGCTTATCTAAAAGATATTACAAATACATTAGCTTATATGCAATATGCGCCATGTATGTTCATCTCAGCTTTAACGGGGCAAAGAGTACCTAAGTTATTTGAAATGATTAATACAATGTCACAAAATCAGACACTTAGAATCAGTACAGGTGTATTAAATGATGTGCTTTATGAAGCAACGGCAATGAATCAGCCACCATCAGATAAGGGTAAACCACTTAAAATTTTATATATGACACAAGTAAGTGTAAAACCACCTACTTTCGTTATCTTCGTAAATGATAAAGAACTGATGCACTTCTCATATCTCAGATATATAGAGAATCAAATGAGAGAAGCATTTGGATTTAAAGGAACACCAATTAGATTTATTGTTAGAGAGAAGGGAGCAAGGGATTAAAAATGTATAGACTTATAGCGCTTATCATAGGATATTTGCTCGGGGGAGTACAGACTGCTATTTTATATAGTAGTCTGAAAGGCATGGACATTAGACAACATGGAAGTGGAAATGCAGGGGCTACGAATACCCTTAGAGTGTTAGGTAAAAAAGCAGCATTAATAGTATTTATTGGGGATGTAATAAAAGCAGCAGTTGCGGTACTTATTGCTAAATGGTTATTCGCAGAGCATGCTACTATAGCTGCGTTATACGCTGGAATAGGTGCTATACTAGGACACAGTTATCCTGTGTTTTTCAAGTTTAAAGGTGGTAAAGGCATTGCAGTTACTGTAGGTGCAATTTACTTTATTGATGTAAGAATTGGATTATTAGTAAGTATTATCTTTATAGTAAGTGCTTACTTAACTAAAATAGTTTCTATTAGTTCATTACTTCTAACAGGGTTTATTCCAGTATGCTTAGCTTTCCTTTATAGGGGGGCTATTGGATATGGAGAAATAGTAGGATTAGGAGTAGTGATTGCTTTAATTACAGCTTATAGACATAAAGAGAATATTAAAAGATTAATAGCAGGAACAGAATCAAAACTAGGTAGTAAGAAATAGTAGGAGGTCTGTGAAATGGCGAAAAAAATTAGTATTATTGGGGCTGGTAGTTGGGGATTAGCTTTAGGACTACTTTTAAATGAAAAAGGATACGATATTACATTATGGTGCTATGCAGAAGATGAAAAAAATAATATTCTGATGCATAGAGAAAATAAAAGATGTCTTCCAGGGATTAAGATTCCATTAGAGATGGGTGTAACCACCTCTATGGAGGAAGCTGTACAAGGACAGGATATATTAGTAATGGCTGTACCATCTAAAGCTGTAAGAACAACTATTCAAGCTTTAAAACCTTATATTGAGGAAAATACGGTAATTGTGAATGTATCAAAAGGATTCGAAGAAGGAACACATTTAAGACTTTCACAAGTTATAGAAGAAGAAGTATCGAATAAAGTAGTTGTTCTTTCAGGTCCAAGTCATGCAGAAGAAGTAGCTAGGCATATTCCGACAACGGTAGTTGTAAGTAGTAGGTGCATGGATGCAGCCACTTTGATTCAAGATGTTTTCATGACAGATTATTTTAGAGTCTATACGAATCCGGATCTAGTAGGTGTTGAATTAGGTGGGGCGATTAAAAATGTTATTGCCTTAGCTGCTGGAGCAATAGAAGGATTAGGTTATGGTGATAATACAAAAGCTGCTTTGATGACAAGAGGAATCACTGAAATGGGTAGACTAGGTGTAGCTATGGGTGGAGATATTAATACATTTAGTGGATTATCTGGAGTAGGTGACTTAATTGTAACTTGTACAAGTGGGCATAGTAGAAATAGACGTGCCGGTGAATTAATTGGTCAAGGATATAGCCTAGACCAAGCTATCCAGAAGATCAATATGGTAGTAGAAGGTGTACCTGCTACTAAAGGAACGTATGAACTGATGAAGCAATATGAAATAGAGATGCCTATTATAATGGCGACCTATCAAACACTATTTGAAAATAAGCCTGTAAAAGAAGTTATTCAAGGGCTTATGATGCGAGATAAAAAGATGGAGAGTTACGAGTAATAAATTTCAATAAGAAATAGGAATATATCATCATTTGCCACATATATTTAAAGTGTACCCATACATTTTAAATATTAAGGAGGGCGTTAGGGATGGAGTATTACGATATATACAGAGATATCTCTGAAAGAACAAATGGTGATATATACATAGGAGTAGTTGGACCCGTAAGAACAGGAAAGTCTACATTTATAAAAAGATTTATGGAAGCTTTAGTAATTCCTAATATTGAGAATGAGTATAGCAAAGATAGAGCTCAGGATGAATTACCTCAAAGTGGCGATGGACCTATGATTACAACGACTGAACCTAAGTTTATTCCAAATGAGGCAGTGAACATTAAAATAGGTGGAGATTTTGAAGTTAACGTAAGAATGATTGACTGTGTAGGCTATGTAGTGCCAGAAGCAGAAGGTTATATGTATAACAATAATACACCAAGAATGGTAAAAACACCTTGGTTTGAAGAAGAAATTCCATTTACTCAAGCAGCTGAAATTGGAACTAAAAAGGTAATTAATGATCATTCTACTATAGGGATTGTGATCACAACAGATGGTAGTATCACAGATATATCAAGAAATAGTTACATAGAAGCAGAGGAAAGAGCGATTAATGAACTTAAGAAATTAGGTAAACCTTTCATTGTGCTCTATAATACTAGAAAACCTTTTGATCAAAATGTACAAGAGGATGCTGCTAATTTAGCAGTAGAATATGATGTACCTGTTATTCCAATTAATATTGCCCAAATGAAACTAGAAGATATTAATCAGATTCTTGAAAAGGTACTTTATGAGTTCCCGCTTAATGAAATTCAATTTAATCTACCAAGATGGTCAGAAACATTAGATAATGATCATTGGTTTAAAAAAGAATGGGTAGGATGTATTAAAGACTTTATTTATCCAATAGAAAATATTAGACAAATAAAAGAAGCTTTAGATAAATTTAAAGAACTTGATTTTGTTAAAAATATTTATCTTGAAAGAATTCAATTAGGTGAAGGGATCGTTAAAGTAGATGTCAATACTACGGACGACCTATTCTATCGCATTCTATCAGAAACAACGGGTATGACTATTAATGGTGACCATGAATTAATGCAATTAATTAAAGAGCTATCTTATACAAAGAAAGAATATGATAAGGTTGCTTATGCGCTTAATGAGGTTAAACGTAAAGGCTATGGCGTGGTTACCCCTATTTTTGATGAATGGACACTAGAAGAGCCAGAAATTGTTAAACAAGGTAATCGATTTGGTGTTAAACTAAGAGCTAGTGCACCAAGTTATCATATTATTAAAGCAGATATTAAGACTGAAGTTTCTCCTATTGTAGGAACAGAGAAACAAGGTGAAGATCTTGTTAATTATTTACTCAGTGAATTTGAAACAGACCCAACAAAGATTTGGGATTCTAATATTTTTGGCAAATCACTTCATGAATTAGTTAATGAGGGATTACAAAATAAACTTTATCGTATGCCAGAAGATGCTCAAGAAAAGCTTCAAGAAACATTAGAGCGAATTATTAATGAGGGTACTGGCGGGCTAATCTGTATAATTCTTTAAAAATAAAGGCACAAAGTGCCTTTATTTTTTTTGTTATACTCTTGCAAGAAATTGTATTAGCATATATTATGGTAAGTATTACAAGATATAGATGGAAGTGGGCGAATGAAAAAGAAAACTAAAAATACAAATCAAAGTATAAATAGTAAAAAAGGCAATGTGGGTAAGGGGACGTATAACTTAGATGATTATAGAAATAAGAAGTCAACGAGTTATCAAGCTGGATATAAATCAAAACTTTCACAGGCTCAGACTAAAGGAATGGAGAAAAATAAAGTTTCTCCAAATGCTAAATCATCAACACAAAAAAGGAAACAAGCTCAAAAGAGTGTAAAGACTAAGCACTATGATACAAACAGTTACACTAATAATTATACGCCTTCATATGAAACTAAGTATAGGGGAGATTACCAATCACAGAGTAGGTATAAAGATCCTAGTATAGCGAGAGAGGAAATCAGAAGTAAAAACAAGATTTCTAGAAAAGAAGCACAACAACTGAAACAAAGAAAAAAATCTAACTATAGAAAAAGAGTTGCATTAGTTATTGTAGCAGTGATGTGTGCAGTATTTGCGAGTATTAAACTAATAGATATGTTTAGGTATCCGACTGTTTCTTATCAGACGGTAAGAATGGGAATGGTAGATAACTCACAAAAAGTGCAGGGACTCATTGTTAGGGAAGAAAAAGTATATAATAGTGTTTCAGAAGGAAATATACATTATCTAACAGGTGAAGGACAAAAAGTTAGAAAAGACGGTGAGGTTTGTTATATTTCACAGGATGAAGCATTAGATAAAATTTCTACAGAGATGGAAAAAGTGGATAATTCTATTTATAATATTCAAGATAAAAGAGAAGGATTATCAGAATACCAGACAGAAATTTATACTTTAAATAGTGGTATTGTAAGTGAGATAAAGGCATTTTATAATAACAGAAGTTCAGAAAGAACGAATGAAGTGTATGGCTTACGTAAACAATTAGATAGGATTGTGCAGACTCGAACAGAGTTATATGTGAATGAACCAAGTGAAAGAACAGAGGCATTACAACAAGATCGTTTGAATTTGGTAAAAGAGATAAAGGATTACCACAATGTTGTCAAAGCAAAAGAAGCTGGAACAGTATCATATATGCTAGATGGTCAAGAAAATGCATTGAAGATTTCAAATTTACAAGAGCTGAAATATGAGGTTTATCAAGATATTTTAAAGAATAATGAACTAGAACATAATAATAAATCTATAGGACAAACTATAAAGGATACACCAATTTATAAATTGATAGTAGATGATAAATGGCAAATCGTAAGCTATATAGAACCGGAGATAGCATCAGGGTTAAAAGAAGGAGACCTCTATGATTTAGTCTTTAACGATATAGTCAATTCTAAGGTTAATTTTATGCTTGAATCCAAGGTAGAAGAGGGAGAACGAGTTAAATTAGTCTTTACAACAAGAGATCAATTAGTTAAGTTTTTACCTTATAGAAAAGTTGAGTTTACAATAGGAGAAAATAAGGCTGAAGGATTAAAAATACCGCTAAATGCAATTGTAGAAAAAAACGTACTGAGAGTGCCTGTACAATATATTCAAACCAAAGAAAAAGAACAGGGCGTTATGAAGCAGGTGGGTGAAATGATAGAATTTATACCTGTTAACGTACAGTATAAAATAGACGAGTATGCTTATATTTTACAAGATTTAACTAATTTAAAGAGCATTCAGGTGAATGATACAATAGTTAATGCGGATACAAAAGAGAAGTTCAAAGTATCGGAAGTACAAGCTGTACAAGGGGTATATACTATCAATGGTCGATTTGCTAAATTTAAACAAATTGATGTAGCACTAAGTAATAAAGAATATGCTATTATTAAACCGAATAGCCAGTTAAAGGAATTTGATCAAATTATTTCTAATCCAAAGAGTATTAAGGAAGATCAATTACTGAAATTTATGAATATCCAAAACGAGTAAGGGTGATAAAAATGATACAAGAACAGTTAAAAGCAATTCAAGAAAGAATAGAAAAATCTGCTTTAAAGGCAGGAAGAAATCCCAAAGAAATAACACTTATTGCAGTATCAAAGACATATCCAGTCAGTGCTATAGAACAGGCTATAGAAGCAGGAAGTAAAGACTTTGGAGAGAATAGAGTACAAGAGTTAGTGGATAAAATAGAACAAGTGCAAGAGGATGTTAAGTGGCATTTAATAGGACATTTACAGACTAACAAAGTAAAATATATTATTGGTAAAACAAGTCTTATTCACTCAGTAGATAGTATAAAGCTTGCACAAGAAATACAAAGACAATCTTTAAAGCATGATGTTATTTCAAATATATTAATTGAAGTGAATGTTGCCAAAGAAGAATCTAAACATGGTGTTTATTTAGAGGAAGTAGAAGCATTAATTAGAGAAATAGCTAACCTATCTCATGTTAGAGTTCAAGGATTCATGACGGTAGCTCCATTTGTGGAAGACCCTGAAATGAATAGAGAAGTATTTCAAAAACTTTACAAGTTATCAGTTGACATACAAAAACAAAACATTGATAATATAAGTACAAACATACTTTCAATGGGAATGAGCAATGACTTTGAGGTTGCGATAGAAGAAGGTGCTACGATGGTTAGAGTAGGTACCGCCATATTTGGAAACAGAGATTATAACTAACCAACAGCAGGGAGGAAATGACAATGAAATCAATGATGAACAAAATGAAAGACTTTTTTATGCCACAAGATGAGTATGATGAGGAAGAATTAGAAGAGATGGAAGCACCACGTGTAGAACAAAAACCAAGACAAGTTATTCAACCAGTGCCACATCAACAACCAGGAAGAGTCGTGCCAATGGGGACAGCAGCAGGTAAACAAGAAATCCTTAACTTGACAATGTCAGGATATGAGATGACAGGTGAAATTAGTAATTATATTAAGGCAAGAAAGCCGATTGTTGTGAATATGCAAAAGTTAGATCAGCTAGAAGTGCAAAGAGCAGTAGATTATTTAACAGGAGCTTGCTATGCGCTTAATGGATCAGTAGAAAAAGTTGCAGAAAATATATTTATTTTTGCACCAGAACATATTAATGTAAGCCCAGAACAAGTAAAACAAAAAAATATTTGGCCATCAGTAAACTAGAGGGTTAATTTATGGATATTAAGTGGACAAGCATAACCAATGAAGAGGAAAAGAGATTTTTAAAAAAGGTAGTGGAATATAGCCATAAATCTTTTACTCAAAATAGAGAACTCTACACGGACTTCTATAATGGAGATTGGATGAAAGAGGTTATTAATAAATATATAGGCATTAGAAACCTACATAACTATATATTTATAGGGGGTTATGATGACGCAGAAAGACAAGTATTAGGCTTTGTGAATGATGAAGCATATATCTATGAGAATCCTGTTTGTGCAGTTAAAGTAATTGTTAAAACAGGATTAGGAAAAAATTTAACCCATAGAGATTTTCTTGGAGCAATTCTAAATTTGGGAATTGATAGATCTAAGATAGGAGACATTATTATCAAACCTTTTGGGGCATATATTATATTAGACCAAGAGATTAGAGAATTTATTAGGTGGAACTTAACTCAGATTGCTAGATATAGTCAGATAGAAATGGAAGAAATAGAATTAGATAAGCTGGAGATAGATGCACCGAATTTAAAAGAGATACAAGGAACAGTGTCTGGATTAAGAGCAGATGCGGTTTTTGCCGTAGCCTTTGGAATTTCTAGAACTACAGCAAGTAAGTTATTACAAAATGATAAAGGAAGATGTAATGGGATACCCATTTCATCTTCTTCTCTTTTAAAAGAAGGGGATAAAGCCACTTTAAGAGGTTATGGCAAGATGCATCTAAAGGCGGTCAATGGAATGACAAAAAAAGATAGAATGCATATAACAATTGAAAAATATATATAGGGGGATAAAAAATGTTATCACCAGTAGATATTCAAAATAAAGAATTTAGAAAAGCAAAAATAGGTGGATATAATGCTGATGAAGTGAATGATTTTTTAGAAGAAGTATTACAAGCCTATCAAATGATTACAAAGGAAAATTATGAGCTAAAAGAAAAAATTAATATGCTCAATGAAAATATACAGTATTACCGCACAATGGAGTCTACTATCCAAAATGCATTAGTATTAGCAGAAAAAACGGCTCAGGACACAAAATCTTTAGCCTATGAAAAAGCATCTCAAATTAAGAGAGAGGCAGAGCAGCGAGCAGAAACGACATTAGAACAGGCAAGACAAGAAATCTATATGTTAAGCCATAAGATAGATGAATTGAAACAACAATATCTTGGCTATAAAGTACAGATTAAGCAAATCTTACAGACTCAATTAGAAATGTTAGAGCAACAAAATATTGGAGATATTCATATAGATCTCGATATAAAGATGGAAACTAATCGTATAGAAGAGATGACAGAATTAGAAGTTGACCCAGAAGAAGAATTCTATACAAAAGAATATACTTTTGTGGAAGATGATAATGATGAAAATATTGGATAAAACAAGCAAACGACCTTATGAAATAGTTTTAACACAAGATTTTGCACAACTAAAGGTGAAAGTAAAAGAAGTTGTTAAACCAAGCAGTATACTTATTGTAACCGATGATCATGTAGAAGGATTATACCTAGAAGAAGTAAAAGTAATTTTAGAGGAGCTAGCTCCTGTATTTGTTCATACTATACAGGCCGGAGAGGCATCTAAAACATTGAATACAGTAATGGGTATTTATGATACACTTATTAGCCAGCAATTAGACCGAAGTAGTATGATTGTGGCATTAGGTGGTGGTGTAGTAGGGGATATTGCGGGATTTGTAGCCTCTAGTTATATGAGAGGGATACCTTTTATACAAATACCGACAACAGTAGTGGCACAAAATGATAGTAGTATTGGCGGCAAAGTAGGCGTAGATTACCATGCACATAAGAATATGGTAGGGGCTTTTTATCAGCCACAATTAGTGTATATTAATATCAATACGCTAAAGTCATTAGAAGAAAGAGAGTTTATAGGTGGGTTAGCAGAGGTAATTAAGCATGCCCTCATAAAAGATTATACATTTTATGACTATTTAAAAGCACATAAGGATAAAATATTAAAACGAGAGATGGAAACTTTATTAGAAATGACCTATAGGTCCTGTCAGATTAAGTCACTTGTGGTAGAAGAAGATGCCAAGGAGATGGGAATTAGAAAGATACTTAATTTTGGGCATACTATTGGGCATGCAATAGAGACATTATCTCAATTTTCTATTTTGCATGGTGAATGTGTAGGCTATGGAATGTGTATGGCCGCACATATTAGTTTGAAAAGAGGATTCATAACAGAGCAGACGTTTGGTGAAATTGTTGAAGTTTGTAAGCAGTATGGATTATTAAAAACCTTAATGCATTATGATATAGATGTGATCTTAGGTCAGATGAAGTATGACAAAAAGAAACTACATGGGAAAATTTCTTTTATTCTATTAGAGCAAATTGGGAAAGCTTATATTGCTGAAGATATAACAGATGAAGAAATTTTACAAGCAGTTTTATTTACAGAGAAAACGTGCTTATAGGCACGTTTTTTTAATCATATAACTTTAAAGGAGTTAATCGTATGAAATTTATACCTATTTTGGCAGTAGCAGTTCTTTTAGGGATTGATCAATTAACAAAGTATTGGGCGGCCAACGTATTAGCTGTTCAAGGTGATGTGATGTTGTGGCCTAATGTTTTTCATTTTTCTTATGTAGAAAATAGAGGGGCAGCTTTTGGAATGATGCAAAATAAACAGTGGTTTTTTATTACTGTAACAATAGTTGTGCTGATCTTTATACTATGGTATTGGAGAAATATACCCAAGAATAAATGGGGATATTGGATGAAGTTTGCATTAGTCCTTATAATAAGTGGAGCAATAGGAAACCTTATAGATAGAGTCATATTAGGTTATGTCGTAGACTTTTTATACTTTATCTTAATAGACTTCCCTGTATTTAATGTGGCGGACATCTGTGTAGTCGTAGGTGTAATCATATTGATGCCTATTTTATTATTTGGAGATATAGAGCCTAAATTAAGCAATCAAGAGAATGACATAAAAAATGAAGAAATAGAAGGAAATTAAGAATGGACCAAACAATTGAAATAGTAGTAGAAGACCAAGTAGGTCTTAGATTAGATAAGTATTTATGTGAAAAATTAAATGATTATACGAGATCATTTATTCAAAAACAAATAGAAGATGGTAATGTAGCAGTTAATGGAGTGGCTAGTCCATCTAGATACAAAGTAAGAATAAATGATGTAGTAAGTATACTCGTTCCAGCACCAAAGGAAGTAGATATTCTAGCAGAGGACATTGCAATTAATATTTTATATGAAGATGCAGATGTCATTATTGTAGACAAACCTCAAGATATGGTGGTTCACCCAGCACCAGGGAACTATACAGGAACACTTGTAAATGCCTTACTTTATCATTGCAAAGACGATTTATCAGGAATTAATGGAGAAATTAGACCAGGGATTGTTCATCGAATTGATAAAGATACTTCAGGACTTTTGATGGTAGCTAAGAATGATAAAGCACATCTTAGACTATCAGAGCTTCTTAAAGAGCACCATATTACACGAAAATATCATGCAATTGTATATGGTAATATTAAAGAGGATGAGGGAATCATTGAAAAACCTATTGCCAGATCACCTAAAGATAGAAAGAAAATGGCTATTGTAGAGGGAGGAAGATATGCTAAAACCCAATATAAAGTCTTAGAACGTTTTGGGAACTATACTTATGTGGAGTTAACGTTATTTACAGGACGTACGCACCAAATAAGAGTGCATTTAACGAGTATAGGACATCCACTTCTTGGGGACCCTGTATACGGTAGAAGTAAACATCCATTTGGATTGGATAAACAGATGTTGCATGCAAAAGTGCTAGGATTTGATCATCCAACGACTCATGAATATGTAGAGTTTGATAGTGAATTGCCTAAAAATTTCTGTATAATACTTGACAAGTTAAGAAAAATGTGATAGTCTAATTGACAGTGAAATCCTTTAAGATAGTCCGAGAGGCTAGCAAGGATATACAATATCATGATTTGTTAAAAGTATTAACCGATTCATAAAAGGTTAATTTGAGATATCTGTATGTCTATAACTCGCTTCTTACGACTAAGTAAGAAGCTTTTTTATTGTAAAAAGGAGGTAAAGAGATGGAAAATGTAAAAGTATTACTAGATGAAATTGCTATTAATAGGGCTATTACGAGGATTGCTCATGAAATTTTAGAAGCGAATAAAGGCGCCGAGGATATTGTATTAGTAGGTATTGAAACACGTGGGGTACCACTTGCAAAATTATTAGCTAATAAAATTAAAATGATTGAAAATATCGAAGTGCCAGTGGAAAAGGTTAATATTACTTATTATAGAGATGATTTAGAGAAAAAATCAGCTCAACCTATTACGGGGGAAAGTAATATTGAGGCAGAAATAGGTAGTAAGACTGTTATACTAGTAGATGATGTTATTTATACTGGAAGAACAGTAAGAGCAGCTATGGATGCTATTATGGATCTAGGAAGACCAAGTTATATTCGATTAGCAGCACTCATTGATAGAGGACATAGAGAACTTCCTATTAGACCAGACTTTATTGGTAAAAATATTCCTACATCTAAAAAAGAGATTGTACATGTGCATCTTGATGAAATAGATGGAGAAAATAGAGTACTGCTTCAGACCAAAGAGTAAATAAAAAAATGTATGGGGGCATATCATGGAACAAATAAGTGTAGGTAAAAAGTGTATATTAGGATTACAACACGTATTAGCGATGTTTGGTGCAACAGTGCTTGTGCCAATGTTAACAGGATTAAATCCAGGAATTGCTATTTTAGCAGCAGGAATTGGGACATTAGTTTTTCATTCAGTAACGAAAGGAATTGTACCTGTATTTTTAGGATCAAGTTTTGCATTTATTAGTGCAATTAGTTTAGTACTCTCTAACTATGGAATCGGTGCTGTAAAGACAGGGATTATTGCAACTGGTTTAGTCTATGTATTAATGGGTGGCATTATTAAAATTGTAGGTGTAGAACAAGTTAAATCATTCTTCCCTCCGATTGTAGTAGGTCCAATCATTATGGTAATCGGACTTAGATTAAGTCCAACAGCAATTAATATGTTAAGAGTTGTACCAGGAGATGCCTCAACGCCTCTTAGTGCACCAAGTGCATTAGTAGCAGCAATCGTAGTACTTATAGTTATTGTTATTTCAATTTGGGCAAAAGGATTCTTTAAGATGGTACCAATCCTTATTGCGGTTATATCAGGATATATTATTGCTTTACTAATGGGAATGGTAGATACAAGTCTTATTATAGATGCAAGCTGGATTGGATTTTCAGATGAGGCAATCGCACATCTTACAACAATGCCAGAACTATCAGCTAATGCATTAACAGCAGTAGTAGCTATTGCACCTATTGCACTAGTAGTATTTATTGAGCATATTGGAGATATTACAACTAATGGAGCAGTAGTAGGTAAGAACTTCTTTGAAAATCCAGGTATTCATCGTACACTTTTAGGAGATGGATTAGCAACGATTACAGCAGGTTTACTTGGGGGACCAGCTAATACAACATATGGAGAAAATACAGGAGTACTTGCGGTAACAAAAGTATATGATCCAAAGATTATCCGCATTGCAGCAGTATTTGCAATTGTACTTAGTTTATGTGGTAAGTTTACAGCGATTGTACAAACTATTCCACCAGCAGTAATGGGCGGAATTAGTGTGGTTTTATTCGGTATGATAGCAGCTGTAGGGGTACGTACAGTTGTAGAAGAACAATTAGATTTTACACATAGTAGAAACCTTTTAATAGCAGCGGTTATCTTTGTGGTAGGAATTGGAGTAGTAGATGTACCTATTGTGGGTACTATTACAATATCTGGACTTGCACTTGCAGCATTATTTGGAGTAGTACTCAACAAACTTCTACCAAAAGATATATAGATTGTTATACTAAAGTAAAAATAGTGTTATAATAATAGGGAGAGATGATCTCCCTATTTTTTTTGTCTTTATCTTTAAAAAGGAAAAGAGATCAAAGAGGAGTGAAAAGATGAACGTAGAAATTATTGCAGTAGGTAATGAAGTTGTAACGGGTAAAACAGTGAATACAAATGCTACTTATATTGCTAAACAGATACAAAATATAGGTTTAACCCCTCTTTACCATAGTGCAGTCACAGATTCTAAAGAGGCTATCCAAAAGGCGTTAGAAATTGCATTGGGAAGGGCTAGAATTATCATTTTGACAGGTGGGCTAGGGCCAACCAAAGATGATTTAACAAAAGAAGCGGTATGTGAATACTTAAAAAGGCCACTTACTTTATGCAAAGGTGAATTAGAAAAAATAGAGAAGTATTTTAAAAAAATGAATAAACAGATGCCAGAGAGTAATATAAAACAAGCTTTATTTCCAACGCAGGGTGAAATTATTCCGAATCCTAATGGAACAGCACCTGGGCTGGCTATGCAAGAAGGAGAACAATACATTTTACTTTTACCAGGTCCTCCTAAAGAATTACAACCAATGGTAGAAGCATTTGTGTTACCTTATTTTAAAGATAAGGTAGAAGGAAGTTATTATACTATAGATATAAAGCTGTGTGGATTAGGAGAGAGTCATTTAGTTGAAATTATTCCAGATCTACTAGGAGAATTTGAAAATATAGAAGTAGCTCCTTATGTAGGTAATTATGAAATTATTGTAAGAATTAGGAGCTTTGGCAGTTATTTTGAAGAGGCTAAATTTAGGGCAGAAGAAATGCAAAAGAAGCTGGAGAATCGTTTAGAGAAGTATATTATTGGCTATAATGATAATCAATTAGAAGAACAAATATTAAAACTTCTCAAACAATATAACTATACCATTGCAACAGCAGAGTCTTGTACAGGAGGACTGCTAGCAGGGACATTAGTCAATTGCAGTGGTATTTCTAATTATTTTAAAGAGGGAATCGTTTCTTATAGTAATGAAGCAAAAGAAAAATATCTAGGAGTAAGGCATGAGACTTTAACCCAGTATGGGGCGGTTAGTAGACAGACTGCTGAGGAGATGGCTAGAGGTGCACAAAAGGCAGCGAATGCTTCTATTGGATTAGCAACTACAGGAATAGCAGGGCCAGAGGGTGGAACCAAAGAGAAGCCTGTGGGGCTTGTGTATATAGGGATAGCAGTTGGAGAAGCGTGCTATACACATGAATTACACTTGCAAGGGAATAGGCAAACGATAAGAGAGAAAACGGTTAAGAATGTACTTTACCAATTATATCAATTAATAAATCAATAATTATACTTGCTATTTAGATAAAAGTTAATTATAATAAAGAAAAAGAACAAATGTTTGATAGAGAGGCAGATGAGAAAATGATAAATAATGAATCAAAAAAAGCATTAGACGCAGCAATTTCTAAGATTCAAAAAGATTTTGGAAAAGGTTCTATTATGAAGCTTGGAGAAGCAACTGAGACAAATGTATCTACTTTTCCTACAGGCGCATTAAGTTTAGATATAGCACTAGGTGCTGGTGGTGTACCAAGAGGAAGAATTATTGAGGTATTTGGACCAGAATCATCAGGTAAGACAACTGTAACCCTTCACATGATTGCAGAAGTACAAAAGCAAGGTGGGATTGCGGCATTCATTGATGCAGAGCATGCATTAGATCCAGCATATGCTAAAAAATTAGGTGTAGATATTAATGAACTTTATGTTTCACAACCAGATAATGGAGAACAGGCCTTAGAAATAGCTGAAACAATGGTAAGATCAGGAGCTATTGATTTAGTGGTAGTTGACTCAGTAGCAGCCTTAGTACCACGTGCAGAGATTGAAGGGGAAATGGGAGATTCACATGTGGGGCTTCAGGCAAGATTAATGTCTCAAGCACTTAGAAAATTAACAGGGGTAGTTAATAAATCAAAATGTACAGTAATCTTTATCAACCAGCTACGTGAGAAAGTCGGAATCATGTTTGGAAGCAATGAAACAACTACTGGAGGTAGAGCACTTAAGTTCTATGCATCTGTACGATTAGATGTTAGAAGGATAGAGACACTTAAGCAAAGTAATGAATTCATTGGAAGTAGAACAAGAGTAAAAGTAGTTAAAAATAAAGTAGCACCACCATTCCAACAAGCAGAGTTTGACATCATGTATGGAGAAGGAATCTCTAGAGAAGGTGATGTATTAGACTTAGCTGCTGCTATAGATGTTGTGAATAAAAGTGGAGCTTGGTATTCTTATGGAGATATTAGATTAGGTCAAGGACGTGAAAACTCTAAAATCTATTTAAAAGAAAATCCAGAGCTACTGAAAGAGATTGAGTTAGCTGTAAGAGCACATCATGGAATTGATAAAAAAGAAATTCAATCAGCAGAGCATGATGGATTGGACGCAGATGAATTAGCGTTAGATATGGAAGACTAAAAGTAGGGATTTCCCTACTTTTTTTTGAATCAAAGACAAGACTTAAGGGAGTAATAAAATAGTGTTAGAAATTACAGATATACAAGAACAAAAGAAAGATACGAATAGAGTATCTGTGTTTATAGATGGAGAATTTAAGTTTGGTATGTTTAAGAGTGCTGTTAAAAGATATGGGATACATATTGGGATGAGGTTAAGTGAAGACGACTATAGGAAGCTACTAGAAGCCATTGAGTTGGATAAAGCGAAGTATAGGGCATTAGATTATATCTCCTATCAAAATCGCTCAGAAAAGGAAATTAGAAGTAAGTTAAGGACCCTAGAATATAGTGAATTAATTATTGAACAGGTAATACAGTTTTTAAAAAAATATAGTTATATTAATGATGAAGATTTTGCAAAAAAATTTACAGAGTATAATTTAAACTATAAAAGGAAGAGTATGAAAAGAATACAATATGAGCTTTACCAAAAGGGTATATCTGGAGTAGAGCTAGAGGAATTAGTACCTAATAAAGAGCAATTAGAGTACGAAAATATAGAATATTTATTGAAAAAATATAAGTATAATAAAGAAATGGATAGGAAAGAGAAAGAAAAACTAATCCGAAGAATTTTGTCTAAAGGATTTAGTTACAGTATTGTGAAAGAATGTATGTACAAAATAGATGAAAGTTTTGATGATTAAGGGCTTATGCTTGACAGTGTTTTTAAAAAGTTATACAATTATGTTGTTATTTGCACGTTTTTAGAAGCAAAACAGGGAGGTGGTGACCATAACTATGAGTCCAATAACCATGGTAATAATAGCAATAATCATAATATTAGTTGGAATAATATGCTTTGCTGCAGGAGTTCTCTATAGAAAAAATATAGCAGAGGCACAAATAGGTTCTGCAGAAGAAAAAGCACGAAAAGTAATAGATGATGCTATAAAAACTGGGGAAGCGAAAAAAAGAGAAATGCTTTTAGAAGCAAAAGAAGAAAATATTAAAGTGAAAAATGAGCTAG
>JBOFPL010000031.1:0-7642 GCA_051659885.1 Cellulosilyticaceae bacterium | reverse complement strand
TCTCAGTAATAGATTTACGAGTGTAGATTTTCCACTCCCTGTGCGTCCTAGTATGGCGAGAGTCTCCCCTGCTTTAATCTCTAAGTTAATATCCTTTAAAGCATTTTGTTGATTATCTGGAAAATCAAAGCTTAATCCCCGAATAGTAAGATTTCCCTGAATAGTCCCTATATCTACTGACTGTTCGTTATCCTTTACACTTGGCACTTCTGTTAGTACTTGCTCAATCCTTTTAACAGAGGCAATTCCTTGTGCAAATACATTGATACCCATAGCAATAGCCATCATTGGCCAATTTAACATTAAAATATATTGATTAAACGCAACAAACTCTCCTATTGTAATCTCATTAATCATCGTAAGGTATCCACCATATCCCACTGAGATTAAAAGACTAAGTCCAATTAATAAATACATTAAAGGATTCAATATCGCTGATAACTTCGTCAATCTTAGATTTTTATTATAGTTATCTTTGCTAATCTCCTCAAAATCTTTAATATCGTAGTACTCTTGTACAAAAGATTTAATGACTTTAATCCCAGAAAAAGATTCCTGCACTTTATCTGATAGCGCAGCAAAAGCTCGTTGTTTATCTGAAAATCTCTCTTCAACACGTTTCTCAAAATAAGCTCCACCTATTGCTATAATAAACATTGGAAAAATAGCTAGTAAGGTTAATGTGATATCTACATATGTAAACATCTTAACAATAACTAATATTGTCATTACTACTGCATCTACAATAATAATAATACCGCTTCCTACCATCATCCTTACTGCGTTCAAATCATTTGTTGCATAAGCCATTAAATTACCGGTCTTATGATTATTAAAATAAGGTACATCGAGTGTTACCCATTTACTAAAAATTTGATGTCTAATATCTGTTTCTACTTTTCTAGAAGTTCCTATGATGAAATACCGCCACCCAATACGTCCAATAACCATCAAAAATGTAACCCCAATAAGCGCCAAAGCTAATGTCCATATACCACTTGTACTAATAGATCCATCTTTGATCCCATCTGTTACCATGCCTGTTATCTGTGGAATATAAAGTTGTAAGTAATCTACTAGCACTAATATACCAATCCCCAAAATATAAGGCCACTTATATTTCAAAAAGTACTCTTTAATTAAAGAATCTCTCTCCAATCCTTTTCCTCCTTTTCTCCTCTTTATAGTTTGATGAGTTATCTTAAATTTATAGATAACATAGCCTAAGGGCATAGGTATCTATAAGATATCTATGCCCTTAAGACAAAAGTCTATACTAATTTAGTTTTCATCTTTAAATTCAAAAAATACTCATTAATAAAATTTATATCAAATAGTCTATTATTTGTCAATCTTTTCAAACCAAAATGCTGCTAATTCACATATATTCTCTAGGTGATCACTGTTAAACTTTAAAAAGAGTGTATGTATACCACATATAGGTTGAATAGATGTAATTATTTTTTTCCACTCCATTTTTTCATCAGAAGGCTCTATTTCAATTGTCCCTACTACTTCTGACTCTGGATGATCTAATATCAGTTCTATTTCCCCTCCACCTAAAGCATTGACTTCTACTACAAATTTTACTTCTCTTGGTTCTATTCCAAACTCAAAATCTTTGTATTCAACACAGTTTCCATCTGTAATCTGAATAAGTGGATGTAATGCTTGATCATATTCTGCAAAATAACATCCTGACTTCCCTTGATCTAACCTTACATGCGTTGCATAGGCAGCCTCAACTCTTTCATAAGGTGATACTGCCCCTCCGAACCCATGGTTTGTCATCTCCACTGGTAGGATACTCCCATCTTCTTCAATCTGTATAGCTTCTACACAGACCTTTCTTCTCATATTACTATTGCCAAATCCTCTATGATAAAAGATATACCATTGACCATTTACCTCACATAAAGAACCATGATTATTTCCACCTTCCAAATCACATCCATCATTATCTAAAATATTTCCTCTAAAAGTATAATTGCCAAGTGGTTCATCTGCTGTCGCATAAGACATCATATGTACCCCTTTCCCTTTATCCGAAGGATAAAGTATGTAGTATTTTTCCCCTATTTTTCGTATAGATGGACCTTCGTAAAAACCAAATCCCTTATCTGGATTCTCTTCATCTCCAAATAAATACCTTTTTGTGGCTTGCTTTGCTATTGCGTACATGCCATTATTATCTTTTTCTAATTCTACTCCTACCAATCCCTCTGCACCAAATGATTGTCTTTGTCCCCATATGAGATATACCCTTCCATCTTCTGCATAAAGCGTTGGATCGATACTGCCTAATGGTTCCTGATTGGTATCATAAACAATCCGAGTAGCTGGGCTAAATGGTCCCTCTGGTTTATCACTCACCGATATTCCCAATCCCCCTCCACTTAAGCAACTTGCTAACCAATATTTATCTTCTATTTCAAGCACATCTGGCGCATATAACATCGCCTCTGTCCAATCAATTCCACTGATTTCTTCTCCTTCCCAGATATATCCTTCTCCTTTTCGAGAAGCAAATGACACCCCATGATCTGTCCAATCCGTTAAATTTGTTAAAGGCGCAGAATACACCCTATATTGATATGAACACCATGTCCCATAATTGTATTCATCATGAGACCCGTATAAAAACAATCGCTCTACACCATCTGAACCGCTAAATATTCTAGCCTCTACATCTGGAATAAATTCATCTAATGGTAAAATTGGATTAACCATTTTTTTCATTTTACATGCTCCCCTTTATGAATTCATTTTTATAATAAAAGAGCCCCTATAATTTATTAAATATAATTACTTATTTAATATCCTTATACGAGCTCTTAATCACTGTCATTATTTATTTATAATCTTGTTCCAATAAGTGCAGCTCCAATAATTCCTGCATCATTACCAAGTGTAGCTGCTTTAATTTCTGTTTGTAATTCTAATCCACCATACATTTCACCTTGTACATATCTTCTAATTGGCTCTGTAAGTTTTTCTTTTTGTGCACTTACTCCACCACCTATAACTACAGCTTCTGGTTGCAGAATATTTACCATATTGGCTACACCATGTGCAACGTATTTAAAGTATTGGTCTAATACTTCTAATGCAACTTGATCTCCTTGATCAGCTGCATCAAATACTACTTTTGCATTGATATTATCTATCATTTGATCTTTGGCGCATGTAATCAGTGCTGATTCTGTATGAGCAACAGCTGCCTCTTTTGCTTGTCTAATTAAAGCTGTAGCTGAAGCATATTGTTCCCAACATCCCTTTCTGCCGCATCCACATTCTATTCCTTCTAATTCAGTTACATGATGTCCAATTTCGCCACCTCCGAAGAAAGCTCCTCCAAAGATTTTGCCATTGATAATGATTCCACCACCTACTCCAGTTCCTAGCGTAACCATTACTACACTATCTTTTCCTTTTGCTGCACCACAAACTACTTCTCCTAATGTCGCAGCATTTGCGTCATTTTCTACGTAGACATCTAAATCAATATATTTCTGGATTTCTTTTTTCACATTTACATTTCTAAAATTAAGATTACTTGAGTAAATAATAATTCCTTCTTTAGGTGAAGCAATTCCTGGGCATCCTATTCCAATAGAATGTACCTCTTTTTCAGTAATGCCTTGTTCACCCATTAATTCTTTACAAAGCATTGCCATATCTGCTAATACCTCTGCAGATGTTCTCTCTCTTCTAGTTGGGAGAGACGCACTTTTAATAATCTGATATTCACTATTTAATAACCCTACTTTGATGCTTGTTCCGCCTAAATCAACCCCGATATAGTACATACGCTTAATCTCCTTACATGTTATTAAAATTATTTTGTAGATTATTCATTACTCTCTGGTTAAGTGCCTCTGCTGCATTGTAACCCATTTTCTTTTGTCTAAAGTTTACAGCTGCAGTTTCACAAATAATTGCTATATTTCTACCTGGTCTAATAGGAATAGAGTGGCTTACTACATCAATCCCTAAGATGTTCGTATATTCACTTGTTAGACCCAATCTATCATATTGTTTCTTTTGATCCCAAAGCTCTAATTTGATTACTAGGTCAATATTTTTCATTTCTTTTACTGACCCTACACCAAATATCTGCTTGATATCTACGATACCAATTCCACGTACCTCAATGAAGTGTCTAATTACTTCTGGTGCTGAACCTAGTAGTGTAGTTTCTGATACTTTTTTAATTTCTACTGCATCATCAGCTACTAAACGGTGTCCACGACGTACAAGCTCCAGAGCGGTTTCACTTTTACCAATCCCACTTTCCCCTGTAATCAGTACACCTTCACCATAAATATCAACTAATACCCCATGCATAGAAAGCCTTGGCGCTAATTCTACGTGTAACCATCTATTAGCCTCAGCTAATAAACTTGTTGTTGATAAGTCTGTTTTGAAAAGTGGAATACCATTTCTTTCTGCACACTCTATCATTTTAGGAAAAGGCTGTATTTCTTCCCTGCAAAGGATGATACATGGAATTTCTTTATAAGACATAAATCTTTCGATCCTCTTATTCCTTTCTTCCTCATCCATTTTTTCCAGATAAGTATGTTCTACCTTCCCGATAATTTGTAGCCTAGTTGGATCAAAATAATCAAAAAATCCTGCTAATTGAAGAGCGGGTCTATTTACATCTGATTCAGTAATTTGTCTATCACTATACTCTACATTTGGTGTGATGGCCTCAAGATTGAGATGTTCTATAAGTTTACTTACTTTTACTGAGTACACTAAAGTGCTCCTTTCATTTGTCCATTGTTAATGTCATTTTATTTATTATATCATTTCTAAATATTAGATTAAAGTGTATTACTGTCCATGATTCTTATCTATTATTTGTGAAAAAATTTATAAATATTAAGTGCTACATCTTTATTTATGCCCGGTACAGCCTCTAGTTCTTCCAAAGTTGCCTGCCTAATCTTTTCTACACTCTTAAGATGGATCATTAATGCTTTTTTACGTTCTTTTCCTACACCTTTAATTTCATCTAGCACCGACTGTATTTGAGCTTGTCCCCTTAGCTTTTTGTGATACTCTATAGAGAATCTATGCACTTCATCTTGGATTCTAGTTACTAATTTAAATCCTTCCGTGTTTACTTTGAGTATCACTTCTTGGTCTTCATAAAGTAATCCTCTTGTTCTATGCCTATCATCTTTTACCATTCCACATACCGGAATATTAAGATGATATTTATTCAGTATTTTTTTAGCAGCATTAACTTGTCCTTTACCACCATCCATAAAAATAACATCTGGTGACTTTGTAAAACTGCCTTCTTCTTGTTCTCCGATTAACCTTAGCACTCTTCTTTCTATTACTTCTTCCATGCTACCATAGTCATTGGGCCCTACAATACTTTTTATCTTAAATTTTCTATAATCACTGCGCTTAGGTTTTCCACCTTCAAAAACAACCATTCCCCCTACAGATTGTATTCCCTGTGTATTAGAAATATCATATGCTTCTATACGCTGTGGTAAGTAAGGTAATCCTATCGCTTCTTTTAACTCTTCTAATGCCCCTAGCGTCCTAGATTCTTGTCTCCTAAGCTCATCGCCAAACTGTTTGAGTGTAAGATAAGCATTTTTACTTGCTAACTCCAATAAATTATGTTTAGTCCCCTTTTGTGGTAACTTAAGTTGTACTTTAGATCCCTTTTTAATAGAAAGGTACTCTTCTAAAATTTCTCCTTCCTCTGGTGTCTTTTCTACCAATATTTCTTTGGGTATAAAGGTAGCTGCACTATAAAATTGTAAGATAAAATCTCTAAAGGTTGTTTCGATAGGTTCTCCTTCTGTTTCATTAATCATAAAGTGCTCTCTTCCTACCATCTTTCCTTGTCTAACAAAATAGACTTGCATTAAGGTATCTGATTCACTTCTCGCAAAGGCTATAATATCTTGATCTTCCATTGAACTATTGATAGCAGACTGTTTTTGCTCAATCTTACTAATTGCATGGATCTGATCTCTTAATCCTGCTGCCTTTTCAAAGTTTAGCTCTTCTGAAGCTTGTATCATCTGTTCTTCTAATTTCTTTATAATCTCTTTATATTTACCATTTAAAAAACTAATGACTTCATCTACTATATTTCTATAATCACTTTCACTAATTACACCTATACAAGGCCCACTGCATTGCCCAATATGATAATTCAAACAAGCTCTTTCTTTACCTATATCTTTAGGTAAATTTCGGCTACATGTACGTAACTGCCATGTCTTTTTAATAATTTCTACTAGCTCCCACATTGCATTAACATCTGTATAGGGTCCAAAGTATTTAGCCCCATCCTTTTTCATGCTGCGTACAATCACTACTTTCGGAAAGGCATCTGTTACATTGATTTTAATATAAGGATAATGCTTATCGTCTTTCAATCTAATATTATATTTAGGATTATATTTTTTAATTAGATTACACTCTAAAACTAAAGCTTCCATCTCTGATTGAGTCACTATATATTCAAAGCTGCGAATATTTTCTACCATCTTCACTACTTTAATTGAATGATTACGCGACTTTTGAAAATATTGCTTGACTCTATTTTTTAGATTGATTGCTTTACCTACATAGATGATTTGATCTAGCTCATTTTTCATCAGATAAACACCGGGATTACTCGGTAACTTTTTTAATTCTTCTTGTATATCAAACATGACCTGTTCCTTTCATCTATTGATACTTATTTTTCTTTTATATTATAGTATAAACCAATTTCAAAATTTAGTCTTCCCAATATGTTACAGAATAATTTAAAGCTTACTTCCCATACTACTTAAGTATATTATTCAGCCAAATGAACGAGGAGGTTATATCATGATTAAATCTAAATTAGGTAGACTAATATTATGTGGTGCACTTTTTATCACTTCACTTCCCTTATCCACTTTAGCTGTCCAAAATATGGATACTTCTAATCCTGTGTATATTAATTATATATTGAACCAAGTCGAAGATAAGTTAGAGGATAGTTTTGATAAACAATATAAAGTAGATTGGGATTTTGAAATTTCTTATAATAATGGCATTATAACGCTTATTATTGAATACGATAAAGACGATGCTAAAATCTTCAATAAACTTACTAAGGAAAAGATAGTAGAACTTATCTCTACTATTGCTAAGGAAGTCAAATTAGCTTTAGGAAAAGATTTTCCCATCGAAGGATTAATTAAAGAAGATGATACCAATAAGGTTAGATATACTTTTAGCTATAAAAATGGTAATTTAGACATAAAGTAAACTTTTGTTACATTTTCATTAATTTTATGTAGTTTAATTGAATAAATGCCTCCTTGTCTGTATACTATTGCTAAAGAGTATTACATATTAAGGAGGCATTTATTATGAAATTAAGAAACAAAAAATTTGCTGCTATTTCACTAAGCTTACTCTTAGGAACATCTGCATTTGCAACAGTATTACAAGCTGATACAATTACAAAATCATTAAAAGCAACTTTTAATGATATCAAAGTAACTTTTAATGGTGAAAATAAACAACCTGCTAAAGAACCATTTATGGTAGATGGTACAGTATTCGTTTCATTACGTGATGCAGGCCAAATGACTGGCAATAATGTAGACTGGGATAGCTCTAA
>JBOFPL010000030.1:0-4459 GCA_051659885.1 Cellulosilyticaceae bacterium | reverse complement strand
GATAAACTTTTTTTAGAGTAGTAGCAGAGAGTTTAGTTAACAGGCTAGTATAGACACGGTCGGCTTTGTCCTCTTCCGTATTGATAGAGATAGGTTCTGCTAAAAGGTTAGGCAAATATTGGCTAAGTCTAGTAATCTGTAGAGGTTCTTGGATACGGTAAGTATAAAAGATAGTAGTTAAAAGACCTTCAAAACTATCATCATATAAATATTGGTTCATAAATCCTCCTAGAGTTCTCCAGTAATAGAGGTATGTGTATCATTTAATAAAAGAAGCTTATTAGGAATAGGTGAAATATGTTGGTCAAATAAACTCAGTTGCGAGAAAGATTGTTCTATAATATTTAAATCTACTTTGGGGGAGAGTGCTTGAGTAATAAGTGGCTCATCATAAGCAACTTGTCCATTATATTTACCACGACACAAGATAAAGTATTGAGCACGTTTTAAAGTAATACGTAGTTTGACTAAATCTTCAAATGTAAGTGAACAGAGTTTACGAGCTGCTATAATTTTTTGAGCACCTTTTAAACCAATACCAGGCACACGAATAAGCATCTCATAAGGTGCGGTATTAACTTCAAGTGGGAAGAGATGTAAATTACGAAGTGCCCAAGAAGTTTTAGGATCAAAATTAATATCTAAATTAGGGGTTTGATCATCTAATAGTTCAGTAGCTTTAAAACCATAAAGTCTAAGGAGCCAATCACTTTGGTATAGTCTATGCTCACGCAGTGTAGGCGGAGAAGCAATACTGGGTAGATGGTCTGTAGTATTAATAGGAATATAGGCAGAGTAATAAACACGCTTTAATAGATACTTCTGATAGAGGCGCTCACTAAGCGTTAAGATATTCAAATCATTCTCAGGTGAGGCACCAATAATCATTTGCGTACTTTGGCCACCAGGAACAAAAAGAGGAGCATGTTTAAAATGCTTCTTCGTATCTTTAGCCTCCAAGATATTTGATTTAATAAGTTTCATAGGGGAGAAAATATCAGTTTTTTCTTTATCCGGTGCTAAAAGTTTAAGGGATTGAGCAGAAGGAAGTTCAATATTTACACTCATACGATCAGCATAAAGACCAGCTTCGTGGATAAGCTCCTGGCTGGCACCGGGGATAGCTTTTAAATGAATATAACCCCTAAAACCAAATTCTAGACGAAGCTTCTTCACAATTCGCATCAACATTTCCATAGTATGATCTGGACTTTTAATAATACCAGAACTTAAAAACAATCCCTCAATATAATTACGCCTATAAAAATTAATAGTCAGACTAACAACTTCATCGACGGTAAAAGCAGCACGATCTACAGGATTAGATTTACGATTTAAGCAATAAGAACAATCATAAATACAATAATTTGTAAGCAAAACCTTAAATAATGAAATACACCTACCATCAGGTGTAAAACTATGACAAATGCCACTAGTAGCCGTAGAACCTAAATCCCCCTTCTTAGAAGAACGATTAGAACCAGAAGAAGAACAAGACACATCATATTTAGCCGCATCAGATAAAATCTCCAGCTTTCTCTGCAAATCCATAAATTCACCCCACAATGCTTTTATTTTTATTATATCAAACATTAGTTCTGTGTGCTAGAGTTTTTTAGCAAGTTTAATTTACAATTTTTAGTTTGTGTTTTTTATATACTATGCATCGGGCATAGTTGTTGTAGTGTAAAATCATAAGCGTAGCAATAGGGGGAGTGTTTTTTTAGTTTCCTACGCAGTAAGGATTAAAAAATCTTAGTGAATTTTTGTGATGGCATTTAGTGGTACTGTCTGAGCGACAGCGAGTTTACCACGTTCATCCCAAAAATGAACTTAGATTTTTAAACCTTACGAAGTGAGAAACTAAAAAAACACTCCCCCTATTGTGGACCTGTTGCATGATCTCTCACACAGCAACCCCCAAAAATCTATTTAACCCATCTTATGCGCACTTAATAGATGCGGATAAGATTTACGAATAAACAAGAATGTAGGTACTCCAACAAGTGTTACTACCCCAAACTCACCAATAGCTACTTCAAGCATCGTTAGTGAAAGTGGTAATTCAAATAAAAAGTGTAACATAGCACCTATGATTAGCCCGTTAAATAAAGTTGGCCATAAAGAAGCAACCCATAGGCTTAATTTGTGTTCACTAAACATTTTTGCAGTTAAGCCAATTGCACTTACGCTCAAAAATGTAGCGAGCGTCCCAAATACCATGTCAGGTAATCCGTTTGGTCCTAACATATTGGCGATAAAGCAACCTAATGTTAATCCTCCGATATAAAATGGATCAAAAAAAGCTAAAAGTACTAAAATCTCTGAGATCCTAAACTGTAAATTACCATAGCTAATAGGGGCTAAGGCCAGTGTAAGGACTGCGTATAAAGCAGCAACTAAAGCTACTTTAACCATTCTTTTTGAATCAAATGTCATGTTTGTCTCTCTCCTTTTAAATGAATAAAATGATCGAGCCTAGAGTATTCCAAACGAAAAAAATCGCAGGAATCTCCCACGATAAATAAAAGCCTAAGGGCTCTCTTTTAGATAAGTTTAATGAACTTAAATGATTTACCGTAGTTTTGTTTAGAGACAGGAGGCTTCCGAACTGTCTGTATAAAATTCCTTTACCATTATAGTAGAAGAATTATAAATTAGCAAGATTGAAGAATATAAAAATGGATATACTAAAAAGAAAAGGGCGTGTTTGATATGGCATTTGAAGAAATGGAAGAAATAACTTACGGATGTGATAACAAAGACAAGCAAGGGCATAAATGCAAAAAATGTATCTATAGCATCCAAGAAGATAAAGAATGGAGTTGTTTATTTAGATACATGGAGTGATAGCACACAAGTAGAGTACTTACTCGCTATAGGAGTGAGTACTCTACTTATAACTAGAGAAAAGTAGTTTAATATAAATATATAAAGCAATAGTCATTAGAAAAGTACATATAAGTAATAATTCAAAAAGTAGATGAATTAAAGTGCATAAAAGATTGAAATAAAAGATTGAAACAAAAGGAAAGGAAGGTATAGGGGTCAAATGATATATTTAGAAACATTTAAATTTCCGGATGAAGATAAAGAATTTGATTTTATCATTGAGATACAAAGGAAATGTTATGATTCTTTTTATCCTTTTAAGGTACTATCAAAAAATAGATTTGAAAGAATAGACTTTGAACCGATCACTATTTTGTATGGAGGGAATGGATCGGGAAAATCTACAGCATTAAATGTTATTGCTGAGAAATTAGCATTAAAAAGAGATTCTATTTATAATAAATCAAATTTCTATCAAGATTATGTAGCAATGTGCGAAGCAGAAATAGATGAAAGCATACCAGAAGGTAGTAGTATTATAACGAGTGATGATGTATTTGATTATATGCTGAATATGAGGATATTAAATGAAGGAATAGACTATAAAAGGGATGAGTTATTAGATGAATATTTGAAGGTTAAATATGCTAAGTTTAAATTTAGAAGCTTAGAGGATTATGAACAATTAAAGAAAGTCAATCAGTCAAGAAGCAATACTCAATCACAATATGTCAGAAAGAATGTGATGAATAATGTAAGAGGATATTCCAATGGAGAAAGTGCTTTTAAATACTTTGTTGAAAAGATTACAGAAGACGGTCTATATATTCTAGATGAGCCAGAAAATAGCTTATCACCAACTAGGCAATTAGAATTAGTAAGCTTTATAGAAGAGTCTGCTAAATATTTTGGGTGCCAATTTATTATTTCCACACATTCCCCTTTTTTGTTAGCTATAAAAGGAGCTAAAATTTATGATTTAGATGCATATCCTATAGATGTGAAAAAATGGACAGAATTAGAAAACGTAAGAGCATATTATAATTTTTTTAAACAACATGAGGAAGAATTCTGAAAGAAAAAGATAAAAAATACTAGATTTTTAATAGAAGGATAAGGCGTGTCCTTTCCTTATATGCTTTTTTGTGCTATAATAACGAATTGTGAAATTAAAATGTGAAATAAAATCCCATTTAAATAAAGGAGAAATATAAATGTTACAAGTAACTAATGTGTCTCTTCAATTTGGCGGAAGCAAGTTATTCACAGATGTAAACTTAAAGTTTACACCAGGAAACTGCTACGGACTAATTGGAGCAAATGGTGCAGGAAAGTCAACTTTCCTTAGAATTTTATCAGGTGAATTAGATTCAACAACAGGAGAAATTTCTATTCCATCTAAAATGAGAATGTCTGTACTTAAACAAGATCATTATCAATATGACGATTGTGAAGTACTTCAAACAGTTATTAGAGGAAATGCTAGACTGTTTGAAATCATGCAAGAAAAAGATGCACTTTATGCAAAAGAAGATTTTACAGATGAAGATGGTATTAAAGCATCTGAATTAGAAGGTGAATTTGCTGAAATGAATGGGTGGGAAGCAGATTCAGAAGCTTCTCAAAT
>JBOFPL010000029.1:0-4540 GCA_051659885.1 Cellulosilyticaceae bacterium | reverse complement strand
TTTAAAACGCTTTCTTGCTCTTTGGTTATTTCTAATATTTTTAATAAATATTCTTTTTTCATCTTATTTTTTCTCCTTTGCGGGAACTCCTATTACTGTTACTTCATCCCTTACGCCGTCTATTACTACACTCCCACTACCAACCACTACATTTTTCCCAATTGAAACAGACGGATTAACAACACTCCCTGCACCTATATGCGTATGTGCTCCAACACTAACTCCTCCGCACAAACATGTTCTAGGACTAATATGGCTATTCTCTTCAATTACACAGTCATGTTCTATGATACTTCCTGTATTAACTATAACCATCTCCCCTATCTTAGCCCCACTATTAATAATTGCTCCTGGCATAATACAAGTACCTTCTCCTATTTGAACATTTTCAGCAACTATACAATTAGGGTGTTTTAATACAGGTAAACTATATCCTAGTTGCTTTAACTGTTGATAGAGTTCCCACCTTCTCTTCTGGTTAGCTCCAATACAAATAAAAGCTTCCTTTACTCCTTGTGTATGTAAATAAGGTAGCATTTCATCTGTTCCTATTACAGGAACACCCTCTACTCCCTCACTATTTTTATCACATATACCCACAATATTATATTGTGAACTATATCTCAATATATCTATAATAACTTTTGCATGTCCCCCACCACCAATTAGTACAACGTCTTTCTTCATCGTTTACCTATCCTCCACGTCTTCTAGTTGGATTATCTCGTCTTTCCCTACTTTACGTTTTACTACTTTACCTATTATTTTTTCAGCATAAATGGGGCTTAATCCCGTTGCTGGTCTTTTATATTCCAACAAATCTTCTGTCAAAACAGTCCCAGACTCTAACAACTTTTTAGCCACAATACTTCTTCTTACAGTCATTCTCATTTCTTCTTCTATGTAAGTCGGTTGCTTTACGCCATCTCCTAAAAGCATTTCTGTATTACGAATACCTTGTATGTACTGTCTAAACGCCTCTTCTTCCATAGAAGCTTTATGATCTGGTCCCTGCATCTCTCTATCTAATGTAATATGTTTTTCAATAATCTTCGCTCCTAATGCAACAGCTGCTATAGCTGCTTCCATTCCCTCTGTATGATCAGAGTACCCCACTTCTACGCCCAGTTTTTCTCTCATAGTTTGCATAGACCTAATATTTACATCCCCCGCCTTTGTTGGATAATCCGTTGTACAATGTAATAAGTACAGTCTGTTATTTCCTTCTGTTTTAATTACTTGTATAGCTTCTTCTACCTCTTGCAGATAACTCATTCCTGTAGAAAGAATAATAGGTTTACCACTCTGTGCTACTTTTCTTAAATAGGGATGATTAGTCACTTCTGTAGAACTCAACTTAATCATTGTTACCCCTAATTCAACAAGAAAATCTAGCGCTTCTTTGCCAAAAGGTGTTGATAAAAAAATAATTCCTTCTTTTTCACACTCTCTTTTTAACTCTCTAAACTCCTCATAAGTCAACTCTAATCGTTTTAGCATCTCATATTGACTTTCTATTCTTTTATCATTTTCTTTTTGATATCCTACTTTATCTGCTTGTTTATTTACACAGTCTTCAGCTTTAAAAGTTTGAAATTTAATAGCATCTGCTCCACACCTTACAGCCATTTTTATCAATTCTTTAGCTAATCTAATCTCTCCATTATGATTTACTCCCGCTTCTGCAATAACAAATACACTCATAACTACCTCCAAACTAATTTTTTACGTAATAACTTTTCATCTATATCAATTGCCTCAAGGATTTTTACAATAGCTTCACTTGTATTTCCTTCACCATACAAACTCTTAGTCTCTATAAGAGTTTCTCTAAATTTTTTACTTTTAGCTAATTGAATACTTTTGATAATATCTTCTTTTTTATTGGAACAACTGATAATGTTATTCGCCATCAATCGCCCTTCTTGTCTATTCCCAATATTCACAACAGGTACTTTCAAATAAGGTGCTTCTATTAATGCACTAGACGAATTCCCTATTACTAGCCCACACTTACACATTACACTTAGATAGCGCTTTACACCCAAACTAGAAAATACTTTTATATTACTCCTACGTTTTGCATACTCATTTAATCGCTCTATAATATATGCTCCCCCATTATCTGGATTAGGGTACGTAATCATTATAGGACTCTTAAAAGTATCCAATGCTCCTAATAACTCATCTATTTGCCACTTTAAGGTATCTGATTCTAATGTCACAGGATGATAAGTCAGTAACATTGTTTCTTGAGTAACTTGCATACCTACTGACTCAGTTAGTTCTTCTCCCTCTAACAGAGCTATTCTTTTTATATTCTCAATCCCTAATGCTCCTACATTAAAAACACGCCACGCTTCTTCTCCCATATGCTTAACATTTTCTGCATATACTTCAGCTTCTGTAAAATGAAGATGTGCCATTTTAGTAATTGCATGTCTAATTTGCTCATCAATGGCTCCATAGCTCACTTCTCCTCCTGCTATATGGCCAATAGGTATATTCATACTTGTAGCAGCTACTGCAGCAATAAGCATTTCATATCTATCTCCTAAGATTAATAGCAAATCTGGTCCAAGCCTCTCTAGAGCTCCTCCTAGTTGCATAAGCTCTATTCCCATTGCTTTTACCATACCACTTTTTTTAGAGGATTGAAGCAACATATCTATCTCCTCAGCTATTTCGAAACCATCTTGCCTAATCTCATCTATTGTTCGTCCATACAAGTCACTTAAGTGACTTCCTGTTACAATCAATTGTAACTGTAACTCCTCTGATTGGTTAATTCCTGCTATTACATTGCGTAATAAACCATACTCAGCTCTATTTCCAGTTATAACTGCTATCTTTTTAATTGTCTCCACCTACTTTCGATACATTATAGTTCATCATTGCCTCTGCTATTACAAAGTCCAGTTCAGTATCTATATCTATCGATCTTTCTATCGGCATGATATAACCTGTTGTCTCTTCGATATGTACACTTTTATATTGCATTAGCTCTTCTAACCTAATTACATAAACAGCTCCATTTAATTGATACACTGTAGGAAGATCCTGCCTTCTTAAAATGGTTTGTTGCTCTGGTATAAAGTGTTTTAATTTATCCTCACTAAAAACCCTCATCCAATTCGGTTTGCTCTCTGCTTCACATACTGTTAGGCAGGCATGATAATTAGACTCAATACACTTGGTTATACACCCATCTATATCTTCTGTGTTTCTTAAGGGTACTGTACACTGTAGTAAGCAAATATAGTCTGGTATATATCCTTCTTCTCGCTCCAGGTACTCTATACAATGAATCAATGCATCTACTGTAGGTGTCTGATCCTGAGCTAACTCTTCTGGCCTAATAAACGGTACTTCTGCCCCATAAGATAAACTTACCGCTCTTATTCTACTATCATCTGTAGTAACGATGACTCTATCCAAGTACCTACTCCCTCGAGCTGCCTCTATCGTGTGCCCAATCAAAGGTTTATCCCCTAAATACCTTATGTTCTTTCCTGGTAATCCTTTCGATCCACCTCTTGCTGGAATAATCCCTAATACTTTTACTTCTTTATTCATCCTATACTCCTAACCTTTGTATCATCGTTTCCATTTCTTTTATCTCACCCATATCTAGCCACTCATTCTCTATAACAGGATATACTCCTACTTTTTCCTGTTGTTCAACATATTTATTGATTAAATCTGTAATATGAAAAAATTCATTTTGAGGTATTTCTTCTAGCACCTCTGGTTCTAGTACATATAGTCCTGTATTTACTTGAAAGTTATACTCCGGTTTTTCAATCATCTCACTAATACATCCTTTATTATCAATTTGTATGACTCCATACGGAATAGTATAGTTTTTCAAAGAGGTAACCATCGTAATTTTATTGTTATTTTTTTTATGGTAGGCTAGTATATCTGCATAATTTGCATCTACTAAAATATCACAGTTGCTCACAAAAAATGTCTCTGTAATACTTTCTCTGAGCATATGCAAACTACCTCCTGTCCCTAAGAAGGTTTCCTCTTCAATATAATTTAATTGATAATCCTTTACCAAATCCTCTAGATAAGCTTTAATCATGTTTTTCTTATAATTTACTGTTAAATAAAACGTTTTGCACCCATACTCATTAAATTTATTAATAATCCGTTCAACAATCGAGATCCCTCCAATTGGTATTAAGGGTTTAGGTAAAATCTGAGTGTAGGGATATAGTCTCGACCCCTTGCCCCCAGCCATGATAACCACCGGAACATTAATTTGTTCTCTACTTATAAACTTATCTTCTAAAGTATCATTCCAAAAAATAATATCTTCAACCTCTCCCGTGTTACTTACTATAGGAATAGCTTCTATTTTTTCCACTTTCATTAAATGTCTTGCTTTACTAATATTCTTTTCTTTAAGAACTTTAGGAGAGGTATTAATGATAAACTTTACATTTTCAACCAAACTACCATTTTTCAATATCCATCTACGTATATCTCCATCAGTTATCACACCTACTAATTTTCCTTCTTCTACTACTAG
>JBOFPL010000028.1:0-5735 GCA_051659885.1 Cellulosilyticaceae bacterium | reverse complement strand
TTTATTGCCCTTATAACATCTAAAGTGATTAAATCTTTAGCTATGTTACCAATAGAATCTGCCATTATATTAATGACTTACAAATATATTTATCCAACCATTAACAAAGTTAAGTTATATTAATCGTTATTAATATCTCTTTCAACTCGTCTAATAGTGAAAAAAGCATAGGATTCTCCTATGCTTTTATTGTTAGTACCTTATAATGTTTTGATTTATCAATGTGATCAATGGGCAGGCTTATCCTAAAGATTGTTCCTTTACCTTCTTCACTTTCTACCAAAATCTCACCCTTATGCTGTGTTACTAATTTTTTTACAATTGTAAGGCCAATACCACTTCCCTCATATTTTTCTCTACTTTTATCCCCTCTATACATCCGTTCAAATATATATGGCAAATCTTCTTGAGCTATACCTATTCCTGTATCCTCTACAATAATCTGAACATATTTTCCTTTAAGCTCTGTTTTTAATGTAATACTCCCCTCTGCTGTAAATTTAAAAGCATTGGATAGGATATTCATCAAAATTTGTTTAAGGGCATTTGTATCTGCTAATATAATAACATCTTCTGATTCCTTCATATTTATTTTATATTTAATATTCTTTTCTCTTGCAACAATCTTAAAGGTATGAAATAGTTCTTTTAATGCTGGATTAAGTTCTATCCCCTGAAGACACAGCTGTACATTATCATCTTCTATATTTTTTAATTTATCTAAGCTATTTAACATACTACTAAACCGAACTACCTCTTGATAAAGCAGTTGCATTTGCTCTTCATCAATTGGATAAATCCCATCAATCATGGCTTCTAAGTTACTCTGTAAAATATGAAGTGGTGTTCGTATCTCATGAGATACGTCTGAAATAAGTTTTTTACGAAGTTGATCTTGCTCTTCTAATGTTTGAGCTAAATAATTCATACTATGTCTTAAGTTTTCAAGTTCCTTAATTCTACTTTTCCTCGTATATCTTACACTATAAATTCCCTGTGCTAAATTAACAGATGTTCTTGCAATTGCATAAATGGGTTTAGTGAATAACCTAGTAATATAAACACCAATTAATGCAAAGCAAATTAGAGCAATTATACCACTCCCTATAATACTAGAGTTAATACTCGCTTGAAACATAATATCTTCACTGGATAGCATGAAGGATGGAAAATACCCAATCCTTGCATATCCTACTACTTGTTCATTATCTAATATAGGAATGTCTTCAAAAGTATATATAATATTTTCATATACCTCTACCGGTTTATTAACCATAAAAGGATATTCTAAAGCTTCTACTTGCTTTAAAAGTTCCTCCTTTGTTTTACCCCAAATAAGTTGTTTATCTGTATCCAGTATTGCTATAGCAAAATTACCTACTTGTGAGCCCTTAAGCATTTCATTCTCTATAATACTATCCCAACTACCTTCTTTACTATAAATAGCTTCTATTGTTTCCACTATAGCTGTACTTGTATGTTGGATATTCTTTTCTACATATTCTTTAAACTGTACGTGAATAGTAATATTTACAAACAAAGCTGTTAACACAATGGTAAAAGCTCCTACACAAAGCAGCATAGCAAATAGCTGTTTACGCATTGAAATCATATTATACTACCTTCAAACTTATACCCTATCCCTGTTACTGTTTTAATATAACGTGGATTTTTAGTATCCTCTTCTATTTTTTTCCTTAGATTTTTAATATGCACATCAATAGTACGATCAAAACCATCAAAATCTATTCCCATCACAGCTTCTATTAACTGTTCTCTTGTAAAGACCCTGCCTGGTGAAGAGGCTAATTCATAAAGCAAGTCAAATTCATTAGGTGTCAATCCTATTGGCTCATTATTTATTTTGACTACTCGCTCCTGTAAGTAAATTTTAAGGTTTCCTTTATCAAACATAATCGTTTGTTTATTTTCTTCTCGTGCTCTTCTTGTCTCTAACGCCTTAACCCGAGCAACCAGCTCCCTAGGGCTAACCGGCTTCACTAAATATTCATCTGCTCCTATTTCAAAGCCCTCTACTTTATGATCTAACGTTCCTTTAGCTGTAATCATAAATATATACACATTGGAAATACTTCTCATTTCTTTACAAATCTCTTCCCCCTGTATATCTGGCAACATGAGATCTAATAAAACTACGTCTATTGATTGGTTATAAAAAACATCTAATCCTTGCCTTCCTGTATAGCAAGTATGCACTTTATAACCTTCCTTTTCTAAGTATTTAGTCATAATATCGGCTACTCTTTGCTCATCTTCTATAATTAATATATTCATTTTTCACGCCATCCTTTCTTTTCCTTATATTATATCATATAAGATTAATTTATTCTTTTTGCCATAATACTTAATCATTTACTTCCTTATATCTAATTATAACTAACTTTTATGAAGAAAAATTGAACCTGTTAGTTCATAAACATTTCTACATTATTTTTATATCTTTTATAAACAATTGCAAAATTTACTTTTTTACTTTACAATATAGATAGATTAACTATTAGCTGGGGTTAATGTTTGCAGAGAGGGGTATGTGAATATGGAATTTAATTTCAAAAACAAAGAGGAATTGATAGCATTTATACATTCAGAAGTCATTACTACAGCCGAGGCCACTGAGCTGCTTGGTTGTTCTAGACAATACTTAGATGAATTAGTCAGTAAAGGTAAAATCACCCCCGTAAAGACCATTAATAGGGTAAGGTTGTACTGGAAAGCAGATATTACCGCATTACATGCTCATAAAAAATAAGAGGCCTCTAGGCCTCTTATTTTGGGAATAACTCTATTTTTTTCTCCACCCTTATGCACTCATTAACCGATCAATATCACATTCATCTAGCGTTTCTTTTTCTAACAATTCCCCTGCTAAAGATTCTAACTTATCTAGATTATTGATTAGTAATTGTTTAGTTTCTTTATAAATTTGTTGCATTTTTTCTTGGTAGCTACGTAACAACTGTTGATTATCTATCCCTCTACCTTCTGTTAGTATCTCTAAATTAACTAATCCTATTTCCTTGTCCATTCCATATTTAGTCATATAATCTTTTAGATACTTTGTAGCCTTTTCAATGTCATTACTTGCACCTGTAGTAATAGCTTCCTCTCCAAAGACTAATTCTTCTGCTGCACGCCCTGCTAAGCTAATACGAATTTGATTGACAAGCTCCATTTTGGTTAAATACATTTTATCTTTGGGAATATTCATACTAAATCCACCCGCACCTTTTGTACTTGGTATAATTGTTACTTTAGTTACACTATTATCTGGTGCCACAAGTTTTGTTATCAATGCATGTCCCGCTTCATGATATGCTGTAATCTCTCTATCTAATGAACTTATACTACTCTTATCTTTTTTCTCAGTTCCTGCAATAACAATATAAAACGCTTTTTGTACATGCTCATTTGTAATGACAGGTGATGCCATTTTTGCAGCAAGTATAGCCGCCTCATTTAATAGATTTTCTAACATAGCTCCCGTAAAAAATACGGTTTGTTTCGCAATTGCATCACTGATTACATCTTCTGCAACAGGCTTATCCTTCAGATATAATCTAATAATTTGCTCTCGAGCCTGTTTATCTGGATAGCCGATTTCTACATGTCTATCAAAACGTCCTGGTCTTAACAATGCATCATCTAGCATATCTAACCGATTAGTTGCTGCAATGACTACAATACCTTCTTCTTTTTGGAACCCTGACATCTCTGTTAATAAAGCATTAAGTGTCTGGTCTTTTTCATCATTACTATTTGCTACATTTTGACTTCTCTTTTTCCCTATTGCATCAATCTCATCAATAAAAATAACAGCCTTTTGGTGCTTCCTTGCTTCTCCAAAAATTTCTCTCACTCGGCTTGCCCCTACTCCTACATAAAGTTGGACAAAATCTGATCCGCTTACTGAGAAAAATGGCACATCAGCTTCTTTTGCTATCGCTTTTGCCATAAGTGTTTTTCCTGTTCCTGGTGGCCCATAGAAAATGACGCCCTTAGGCATTCTTGCTCCTACTGCTGCAAATTTCTCTGGAGATTTAATAAAATCTATGATGTCCTGTACTTGATCCTTTGCTTCTACATTTCCTGCAATACTTGAAAAATCTACTTTAAGATCTGTAGCCTCTACAGGTTTAACCCCTAGTGCCATAGCTCCTGTATTATTTTTACCTTTCACCCCTCTAAAAACAATATAAAATACGCCTAGAAAAATGGTTGCACTTAATACATATTGAATAATATAAAATCCAGTTGTTCCATTGGTTTCCTTTACATTAATTTGTTTCATCAGCAATACTTCTTTTAAATTTTCTCTCCTTGGATTATCCGTTTGGTAATTTATCTCATCATTTCTTTTTTTAAACATTATCATTGGTGAATCACTGAGTTCTACGGACTCAATCTCGCCAGCTTCTACTAACTGATTAAAATCATGGTAACTCACTGCTGTTGCTTGTGCGTGTTTATTTGTATAAATCCCTATACTTAGCATAATAAAAACGACTATACCCACTATATATGGCATATATTTTTTGTTAAATTTCATTTTATTCCTCCTAATACACTTTAATGTATTATGTGAATCTTAATAGGCTGTATGCCTAAAAAAATTATACACGCCCTTACTACACATGTCTATTAGTGAGAAGTTGGAAAAACCAATTAACAAAAAATTCACTTTTTATTTAGGCGCAGTTATTAATATTCCTGTAACATTGTCTTGTAAATTATTTTCTCAATGTTTCCCCTTTTATTTAATAGATAGAAAAAGCTATGCAAAAACTTGTGTAGCTTTTTTATTTGTTCCATTTACATATTTTTCCTATTTGTTTATAATATTCTTGTAAGTGATTTAATCCAATCTCTCAAGGAGGCTATTATGAACCCTACTTTTTGTTCAAATGTAGAATGGCAAGATCCCTCTATCGTTCAAATCGGTAGACAACCCGCTAGAGCTTATTACATTCCTTTTGCATCTTTCGAAACTGCGCTCTCTCACCACAAAGGTCTTTCTCCCTATTACAAACTTTTAAATGGTCAATGGCAATTTAGTTATTATGAAAAGTATATTGATTCGCCATCTGATTTTTACTCTCCTGATTTTGACGCTTCTTTATGGTCTTTATTACCTGTTCCTTCTAACTGGCAACTTCATGGTTATGATATCCCTCAATATACTAATGTCAACTATCCTTTCCCTGTTGATCCTCCTTATGTACCTAATGAAAATCCCGTTGGATTATATATTAAAGAGTTTACACTGCCTTCTAATTGGGAAGGCAAAAAAGTTTATATTAATTTTGAAGGTGTCAATTCCTGTTTTTACATTTGGCTGAATGGTACTTATCTCGGTTATAGCCAAGGTACACACATTCCTGCTGAATTTGATTTAACTAACGCACTCCTTCCAGGTCAAAATAAGCTAGCCATCAAAGTTTTGAAATGGTGTGATGGTAGCTATTTAGAAGATCAAGATTTCTATAGGCTTTCTGGTATCTTTAGAGATGTCTATCTGTTAGCAAGAGAACCTGTGCATATTCGCGATTGCTTTTCTCAAGTTGATCTTGACGCCACTTACACCAAAGGATTTTTATCTGTTACTCTCGACTTTACCAATGACTACGAAGGACCCGTAGAAGCTTCCCTTTTTGACCCAAACCATCAGCTACTTACTACTCAAACCCTTTCTACTCATTCATTCCACTTTGATGTTG
>JBOFPL010000027.1:0-5589 GCA_051659885.1 Cellulosilyticaceae bacterium | reverse complement strand
ATGATATTTTGATACAATCTCTCATTAAGTTTTTCCATAATATATGGCTGAGCTAATATCCCACCCCCTAGTATAATACAAGGAGGATTAAAAATATGAATCAATGTCGTTAACCCATTAACTACTTCTTCTAGCCATTTTTCTATAATCTGTTTAATCTCAGGTTCTTCTATTCTTTCAAAAATTTTTCGTCCGTTTATTAGTTGTTCATCGTATTGTTTGGCCTTCTTGACTAATGCTGTTGTGGAAGCATATTGCTCATAGCATCCACTATAATATTTTCCTGGTATACGATCTTCAGTGTGTATAATCATACTTCCAAATTCTCCTGCTGAAAAATTGGCCCCTGTGTAGACCTTGCCATCTATCACAATTGCTCCTCCTATACCCGTACCATAGGTTAAGCATAAAAAATCGCTAAACGCTATTCCTGCTCCAAAATGAGCTTCTCCTATAGCCGCCGCATTTACATCATTTTCTACCACTACAGGTACACCGAAGTATTCTTCTAAAATCTCTTTGATGCGCATCCCTGTATAGCCTGGGATATTTTCATTGGCATAACGAATCATGCCCTGTTTAGAATCGACTTGCCCTGCTGTACTAATACCTATTCGTTCAAATCCCTCATATGTTTTTAAAATTTCTATCACTTTCTCTACAACTTTTGGTCCCCCCAAATGAGCTTCTGTAGGCCTTTCTTTGAGTTCACCCAATAGACCCGCTTCCCAAATACCCGATTTGATAGAAGTTCCTCCAATATCTATACCAACGATTCTCATGATGTTTATAATCCTTCCTAGTTATCCATTGGATTTAAAGCATTCACATAGCGTTTAGTAATATCCATAGGTCTTGTAATTGCTGTCCCTACTACAGCTGTCCATGCTTCACAGTCTATCGCCATTTTTAACTGTTCGGGACTCCAGATTCCACCTTCTGCTACTACAGGTTTACCACATTCTTTTACTAAAGATTTGATCAAATCATAGTTTGGTAATATAGCACCTTTCGTATACTCTGTATAACCATGCATAGTGGTTCCAATTAGGTCAAATCCTATCTCTGCTGCTTTCATTCCCTCTTCATAATTCGAACAATCCGCCATGAAAAGTTGCTCTGGGTATTTCCCTCTTACCTCTTCAAAAAATCCCTCTAAAGTTTTTTTATCCGGTCTCTGTCTTTTTGTTGCATCTATTGCAATAATATCTACTCCACATGCAACTAATGCATCTACCTCTTTCATCGTTGGTGTAATATATACGTTACACCCTTCATACTCTTGTTTAATAATTCCTATGATTGGTAAGTCTACTACCTTTTTTATTTCTGTGATATCTTCTACGGTATTTGCTCTAATTCCTACTGCACCACCCAGCATAGCAGCATACGCCATTCTTGACATAATATAAGCACTATGTAATGGCTCTGATTCTAGTGCTTGACAAGAAACAATCAGCCCACCTTTAATTTTCTCCAATATATCCATTTTCATAAACTCGCCTCCCTAATCATTATCTCTTTATTTAAATAATACCATAATAAAATATTTTTTCAATTTATTTTAATGTTTATGAAAATATTTTTCTTTTTTATTGATTTGACTCTTGTCAAATGTTATGATTATTTCATAAATTATTGTTTTCATATAAGGGAGGACTATTCCAATGTCTAAATATGACATTTCACGTTTCAAACAAGTAACAGTTGCACTGAATACACCTTTTGATTCACAAGGAGATATCGACCTTCAAGCTACTAAAGCATTGACTCGTTACTACATCAATAAGGGTGTAAAGAGTCTTTATGTCTGTGGTAGTACTGGTGAAGGTTTTTTATTAGATAACGAAGAACGAAAAAGAATTGTAGAAGCAGTTACTGAGGAAGCTGGCAACGAAATGGCGATTATCGTTCATGTTGGCACACCTTCAAGCAGACACGCTAGCGAACTTGCCAAACATGCTGAAAAAGCTGGGGCCCATGCTACCTCTGCAGTTCCTTGTGTTTATTACAGACCAAGTGAAGAAGGTGTTTACCGTCACTGGACTGCTATTACAGAAGCTGCTGATTTACCTTTCTTTATTTATAACATTCCTCAGCTTACTGGTTTCAACTTATCTATGGATTTATTTAATCGTATGCTAGCCAATGAAAGAGTCGCTGGTATCAAAAATTCTTCTGAAGTAGCTCACGATATTTTAAGATTCAAACAAGCTGGCGGAGAAGATTTTATTGTTTTTAATGGACCAGATGAACAATACTTAGCTGGTCGCCTTATGGGTGCTGATGCAGGTATCGGCGGTACATATGGTGCTATGCCTGAACTTTACCTTAAACTTAATGATCTCATTAACCGTGGTGAAATTACAAAAGCCCAAGAAGTTCAAAATATTATCACACCGCTTATCTATCGTTTATGTTCTTTCCCATCTTTGTATGGCGCTTGTAAAACCCTTATTCGTATGGATGGTTGCCCGATCGGTGAACCAAGGCTCCCATTTTTACCTGTAGATGAAAAAGACCCTGCAATTATCAAACTCTATAATGATATTGCTGCTGCTGTTGAGGCAACTCGCAGCCTTTAATACTCCAATCAATAGACAATAAAACTAAAAGAAGTAGCCATGATTACCTCCAAACTCATGACTACTTCTTTTAGTTTTTATTGATATCCCATAACCGTTGCTAACATAACAGAAAGCGAAGCTACAGCAATTAAAATGCCTAGGAACTTCATTTGAAATCTCGCCCACTTAACCCAATCTAATTTGGCTACCCCCAAGATAGCTATCAATGTACCACAAGTTGGCACAAATATATTCGTTAATCCATCACCAAACTGGAATGTCAATACTGCTACTTGCTTCGTTACACCTACCAACTCTGCAAGTGGTGTCATCAGGGGCATTGTAATAGCCGCTTGCCCAGAACCTGAGACAACAAAGAAGTTAAATACCGTTTGGAATAAATACATAAAGAGTGCTGAAATAGCCGCTGGCAAATACTGCAGTACTTGTGCCATACTATTGAGTACAGTATTTAATACGGTATTCTCAAAAGGTGATTGACCACCCAATACAAGCAAGATCCCCTGTGCTAACCCTACAATAATAGCTGCTCCTACTAGCTCTTCTGCTCCTTTTCTAAAGGCTACTGCAATATCATTAATCCTCATTTCACTCAATTTAAAAATACACCCCACAATTCCTGCTACAATTCCCATAGTAAAGAAAATGCCTGCAATCTCTGGGATATAGTACCCTTTTTTATCTACCCCCCATATAATCCACCCAATTCCTGCTGTTAATGTCATAAGCACCAATGCATGTCCTACTGTAAACTTCTCATTTTTTTCCTCTGAATGCCTAAAATCTTCTCTATAAAAAGCATCCGTTTCATATGCCAAAGAACTCGTCGGTACTTTTTTAATTTTACGCGCATAACTTATGGTATAAATCATGCCTATAGCTGTAAATAAAATAAAAAATCCGATACGCACTCCCGCTCCTGAAAGAATAGGTAACCCTGCAATACTCTGTGCAATAGCTACACTAAAAGGGTTCATCCAAGAAGTTGCAAATCCAATCTGTGTAGCTACAAATGTAACCATTATGCCTACAATTGAGTCATATCCCATAGCAATCATAAGGGGGACAATAATCATCGCAAAAGGAATAGTCTCCTCTGCCATCCCGAACACAGCACCGCCTAAAGCAAATAAGAAAAATAAGGTAGGAATAATTAAGCTCTGTGCACTTTTAGTCCTTTTAATCATAGACATCATCCCAATCTCCACAGCTCCAGTCCTTAAAATAATGCCAAAAGCGCCTCCAGATATTAAAATAAATGCTACAATTCCTACTGCGGTTCCCCACTTATTTCCCGATACCAATCCTTCAAAGGCAAAGTTAAAAAAACCCACACCTCCACCTTCTTCAAATAATTTGATACCCTTTATCTCTCCTTCACTCACATAATCTCCGTACTCTTGTAATACCTTAAAATTTATTTCCCCCTCTTTTAGATATTCATAACTCTGTGCGTTTACTTTACTCATGGTTGCAAGTGGTTGATTGTTGCCTTCCTCAAACACAAGTGTTTCCATTCCTGTTGCATCTAGTAAAAACTTTTGTTCATTTACTACGAATGCTACTTGCTGAGCTCCCTCTACCTGTGCTATAACTTGATTTTCATGATTATAAACTTTATAAACTACTTCAAACCTTCCTGTCGGAATAATATAAGTCATGACCGCTGCAAATACTACCACAAAAAATATAATAACGTAGGTATCTGGCATCTGCCATTTTCTTTTTTTCTTATGTTGCTTATTCATGTCTGTCTCCTCTTTTGCTGTCAAAAATATAAAGAGCCTTAGATCACTCACCTAAGGCTCTTTAAAACAATTGTTGATCTACCTTAAATGAACATATCGTACATTTATTATTAACAATTATTCCTATTATATAAGATTAACTTTTATAATTCAAATCTTCCTATTGATTAGATTAAATCTGAGAACTCAAATTTAGTCCGTTCTACATACTCTATCTTATTATACACAATAGGATAACTTGTTTGGTTACTCCCTTGAACGTCTGGTATGCTAATTGTAAAACAACTTCCTTTACCCAGTTCACTTTTTACATCTATTTTTCCATTATGCATCTTTACAAACGATTTTACCAAGTATAATCCCAATCCACTACCTTCCCCCACTTTTGTAAACCGGTTATTAACCTGAGTAAATTTTTCAAAAATATCTTCTAATCTATCCTTGGGAATCCCTACTCCATCATCATTGACTTCTATGTAAATATTGTCTTCCGCTAGCTTTATAAAAACGACTATGTTTTTTCCCTTGCTATATTTAATGGCATTAGAAAGTAAATTAAGGATCATGCGTTCCATAAGCTCTAAATCAAAACAAACTATTTTTTCTTCTACCTCTGTATCAAATATAATATTTAATCCATTCTGCTCACAATAGTCTACAACTGATAGTGTGATATTTTCAGCCACTTGAATAATATCATAATTCTGAGGATTATATTTAAAATATCCTGAATCAATTTTAGTAGAATCAATAAGATTCGAGATGAGTTTAAGTAATCTTGAAATATTTTGTGTGCAAATATTAAAGCATTTATTATACTGCGCCTCTTCTACTGGTAAGTCTTGTAGTTTTAATCTTAAAAGTTGTAAGGCACTATGAATCAAATTAACTGGTGTCTTAAATTCATGTGAAAGGTTTGCAAAGAACTCTTCTCTTAGGCGCTCCAGTTCCATATTTTTTTGCATCTGAGGTGTAATATCACAAATAAGTAATACACCTCTTTCTTCACTAATTAACTGATGCTTTATACGCACAAAACGGTGTTCTCCATCTTTTCTTAAAATACGTCCTCTTAAGATAAAAGGCCCTTTATAATCTATTGGTAATTTATCTTTTATATCATCTATGTAAAACTTATCAATTAAATACTTAATACCTGCCTCTTTATCAATGAGGCTACTACTTTCTCCATAGATTTCTTCATACGCATTGTTAACTTCTAAAACTTTTCCTTCTTGTGTAATAATCATACA
>JBOFPL010000026.1:0-6303 GCA_051659885.1 Cellulosilyticaceae bacterium | reverse complement strand
GTTACCCACGCGTTACTCACCCGTCCGCCACTAACTTCATGGAGCAAGCTCCATTCCGTCCGTTCGACTTGCATGTGTTAAGCACGCCGCCAGCGTTCATCCTGAGCCAGGATCAAACTCTCAATATAAAAGTTTGTCTACTGACATTAATTTTGCACTCTTAAGTGCTGATTCAAGTTACTTGAAGTAACTCTTTTGAATCGACTGGCTTATATAGTTACTATTTTATTTTCAATGTTCAATGTTTTGTTTGTTTCGACTCTTGTTATTATAAGTCATTACTTTACTTATGTCAATACTTTTTTATTTTTTCTTTAAGCATGTCCTGCTTTGAAGCAAAAATAAAACGGAGAAAGAGGGATTCGAACCCTCGCGCCGGTTACCCGACCTATACCCTTAGCAGGGGCACCTCTTCGGCCAACTTGAGTATTTCTCCGAATAAAACTATTTTATTAACTGTCTCTAATCAGCTGAGCTGCCTTATCGACAAGATTTATTATATATAACTTACTGTCTTAAGTCAACACATTTTTACTATTTTTTTAAATTGTTTTCTATTATTGCTTTTTATGCTATCCTATCCCTTCTTATTACTCTATTCCTTTTACTGGAATCCCTCTTCTTTACTCAATAAAATATATCCCTCATATGTTTTATTGAGTAATTCTAACTTTTTCCTAATGCTTTATGTCTGATGCATTTTCTTTGAAACTCATTAAAATAGCTACTCTCATTACTAATCCTCCAAATACCACAAATAATCCTTATAAAATAGCTGCTATATATTTAACCTTACTAATTGAAACGCCTAGGCTATCTGTTACTTTATATTTTTAATAGAGTATCTCCAATTAGTACTATTTTATCTTCTAAGTATACTGCCGCAGGATTATGCTCTGCATTTTGCTTTTTATCCAGAAAAAGAGGGTGTTATCACAACTAACCTAATCAGTTAATTGTGATAACACCCCTACTCTAATATAATAATAGCTTGATTTCCCATTTGTTCCCATGCTAACTTAAATTCTCTTTTATTTAGTTTTCTATTAGGCTTTTGATATAATGGATCATTTATGTAGATATAATCTTTGTCATATCCAGTTATTACTACGGCATGCATTCTTTTAGTTATTTTAACTAATCCTGTTGGTGTATGCCATATTTCGAATGCATCTTCTTCTAATGACTTAAAAGCTCCATTAATTACTACCCATACTGGGTATCCTTGCTCTACAAGCTTTAAAACATCTATAAACTCTGCCCCAGTTAGGTCTACTATCTTTCCACCAGCATATTGCCTAGCTAAACTAGCTACTGGTCCATGATATACTCCATATCCCTTTTTATTGATATCATAAATATCTCCTACAAATCCCTCGTAAGGATTTCCATAAAATATTTTTCCATCGTTACCTTTATAATAAGGTGTATTATCTTTTTTTATTTCTTCCGCTAATCTCATTTTATCTACTTCATATCCATAGTAATTAAGTAGCATGGCAAGAGAAGTTACTTCACAACCTCGAGCTAACTCTGGATATTGTAAGTAATGAGGAACTTTTAATAAAACTTTTTCTTTCAATGCTTTATCTTTTTTCCAAATTAACGTGTTGTTGTACTTAAAATATATTTCCTTGTATTGATGAGTATTGGCATATTTATAAGCCTTATCAAAGGACTCAAAATAATAAGATTGTTTATCTCCTGTGACGTAATAAAATTCTTTTGTCTCTAGTTCTTTCTCTCTTTTTATCTCATCTCTACTTTCTCTTTTCTTCTCTGTAGTTATAGATAAATTGGTGGGTATATCTTGATTTACCCATTTGGTATACCCATATAACCCACCAATTAATATTAGTAGCAATGAAAAAAGACTTTTTTTCATTTACTTCTTTACTATTCTTCTATAAAAGCATCTTCTTGAATTTTTGCCATACACACAACTTGTACACCCTCATTTACATTGATTAGTTTTACACCTTGTGCATAACGGCCTACAGAAGAAATTTGAGATACTTGAATACGTATAATAATTCCTTGAGATGTTATAAGTAATAATTCATCATCATCTTTTACAGATGTAATACCTATGATATTACCTGTTCTTTCAGTAATCTTATATACCTTCAAGCCTTTTCCACCACGTTTTTGAGCCCTGAATTCTTCAACTGGTGTTCTCTTTCCTAACCCATTTTCTGTAGCAGCTAAGATTTGTTCACCTTCTTTTGGAACCGTTGCTCCAATTACCTCATCATTCTCCGCTAAATTAATGGCACGTACCCCTCTTGCTGTTCTTCCCATCGGTCTAACATCAGTTCCCTCGAACATAATTCCTTTACCTTGTTTGGTACATACAAGAATTGCATCATCTTTAGCTGTAACATATGCTCCAATTAATTCATCATCTTCTGATAATCCTAGAGCAATAAGTCCACCTTTTCTAATGTTTTTAAAGGCATCTAAACTAGTTTTCTTAATCTGTCCTTTTTTAGTAATCATTGTTAAGAACATGTCTTCACTATAGTCATTAATTGGAAATACCGTCGTTACTTTTTCATCTTTATCTAACTCTAGTAAATTAATAATAGCCATTCCTCTTGCCGTTCTTCCAGCTTCTGGAATTCTATAAGCTTTAATTCTATAGGCTTTACCCTTATTCGTAAAGAACATAATATTATTTAAATTGCTTGTAACAAATAATTGTTCAATAAAATCTTCTTCAATGGTATTTACACCAATAATTCCTCTTCCACCCCTATTTTGTTGCTTGTAAGTATCTAAAGGAATACGTTTGATATAACCTAAGTGTGTAATCGTTACAACAACTTGTTCTTCATCAATTAAGTCTTCTATATCAAATTCATCATCATCATGAGTAATTTCTGTACGTCTTATATCTGCATACTTATTTCTAATTTCTAAAATCTCTTCACGAATAACCTCATAAAGTTTATATTCACTCGCTAAAATAGATTTTAAATAAGTAATACGCTCCATAAGCTCTGCATACTCTGCTTCTAACTTATCTCTTTCTAGTCCAGTTAAAGCTCTAAGTCTCATGTCTACAATAGCTTGTGCCTGTATTTCAGTTAAATCAATTGCCTCCATGATTTTTTCTTTTGCTTCCTGAACCGTTTTAGAAGAACGAATAAGAGACGTAATTAGATCAATTTTATCTAAAGCTTTTCTCAATCCTTCTACAATATGTGCTCTAGCTTCAGCTTTATTTAAATCAAATTGTGTTCTTCTTGTTACAACTTCTTTTTGATGTTTTAAATATTCTTCAAGAATTTGCTTTAAGTTAAGCACTTTAGGTTGATTATTAACTAATGCTAACATATTCATGCTAAAAGTATCTTGAAGTTGTGTGTATTTATACAGCTGATTTAGAATGACACTTCCATTTACATCACGTCTTAGTTCAATAACGATACACATACCATCTCTATCTGACTCATCACGTAAGTCTGTAATGCCTTCTATTTTTTTTATCTTAACTAACTCTGCTATTTTTTCAATAAGCTTAGATTTATTAACCATATAAGGTATCTCTGTTACTACAATACGAGATTTACCATTAGCCATCTCTTCAATTTCAGCTCTAGCCTTAACTTTAACCTTACCTTTACCTGTACGATAAGCTTGTTCTATACCATATTTTCCTTGAATAATTGCTCCTGTAGGAAAATCAGGTGCTTTAATAATTTCCATTAATTCACTTATCTCAGTTTCTCTTATTTCATTTTCTTCATTAATTCCCATATAGTTATCAATTAGTTTAACTACGCCATCAATAACCTCTCCTAAGTTATGTGGCGGAATGTTAGTAGCCATCCCTACGGCAATTCCTGAAGAACCATTTACAAGTAAATTAGGAAAACGAGCTGGAAGAACTACAGGTTCTTCCATTGATTCATCAAAGTTAGGTCTGAAATCAACTGTATCTTTATCTGTATCTTTAAGAAGTGACACGCTAATCTTACTCATACGAGCTTCTGTATAACGCATCGCAGCTGCACTATCTCCATCAATATTACCAAAGTTACCATGACCATCTACTAAAGGGTATCTAGTAGAAAAGTCTTGTGCCATACGTACCATGGCATCATAAATCGAAGAGTCACCATGTGGGTGGTATTTACCCATAGTATCCCCAACGATACGTGCTGATTTTCTATATTGTTTATCTGGTCCTAAATTCAATTCACCCATTGCATATAAAATACGTCTATGCACTGGTTTTAATCCATCCCTTACATCTGGAAGGGCACGAGATACTATTACGCTCATAGCATAATCTATATAGGACTTTTTCATTTCTTCCTGTATATCTACAGAAATAATTTTATCAAAATTTGTATTTGTATTATCCATTCTTTCTCTCCTCTTGCCCTAATTAGATATCTAGGTTTCTAACTTTTCGAGCATATTCGTGAATGAATTCACGTCTAGGCTCTACCTTCTCACCCATTAACGCTGTAAATATTTCATCTGCAGCTGCTGCATCATCTAGATTAACTCTGATTAGCGTTCTCGTTTGTGGGTCCATAGTAGTTTCCCAAAGCTGATCTGGATTCATTTCTCCTAGACCTTTATATCTTTGCATACGTGAAATACCAGTTCTACCAATCTCTTCCAAGATTTTTTCAAGTTCTCTGTCATTATATGCATAGTGTTTTTTCTTGTTTTTCTCCACAAGATAAAGTGGTGGTTGAGCAATATAAATATAGCCTTTTTCAATTAATTCTCTATAATATCTATATAAAAATGTTAGTAATAAAGTTCTAATATGAGCTCCATCGACATCGGCATCAGTCATGATAATAATTTTATGATATCTTAATTTACTAATATCAAAATCATCTGTGATTCCTGCTCCAAATGCAGTGATCATATTTCGAATTTCTTCACTTTCTAGCATTCTATCGATTCTTGCCTTTTCAACATTAAGTACTTTACCTTTAAGTGGTAAAATGGCCTGAGTCTGACGAGATCTTGCACTCTTTGCAGATCCACCTGCTGAATCTCCTTCGACTAAATAGATTTCACATTTAGAAGCGTCTCTTTCTGAACAATCCGCAAGTTTCCCTGGTAAAGCTGTACTTTCTAAAACACTCTTACGTCTTGTAAGTTCTCTTGCTTTACGTGCTGCATCACGTGCTCTTGCTGCCATAGTTGCTTTTTGAATAATCATTTTGGCTACGTTTGGATTTTGTTCTAAGAAATAAGTAAGCTGTTCTCCAAATACACCTTCTACAGCACCTCTGGCCTCACTTGTTCCCAGTTTAGTCTTGGTTTGTCCTTCAAATTGTGGATCTCCAACTTTGATACTAATAACTGCTGTCAGACCTTCTCTCATATCTTCTCCACTTAAATTTTTGTCCGCATCCTTAAGTAGTCCCATTTTGCGACCATAATCATTTAGTGTCTTAGTTATAGCTGATCTGAATCCGGATAAATGTGTCCCACCTTCAGTCGTGTTTATATTGTTTACAAAGCTAAAAACATTTTCAACATAACTATCATTATGTTGGAATGCTACCTCTACTAAAATATCTTCTTTTTCACCCTCACAATAAAAAGTTTCATCGTAAATAGGTGTTTTATGTTTATTTAAATGACTAACAAATTCACTAATTCCACCTTCATAGTGGAATACTTTGTGCTGTTGTTCTTCTTCTCTTAGATCTATTAATTCAATTTTTAGCCCTTTAGTTAAAAAGGCTGTTTCTTGTAATCTTTGTTTTAAAATACCGTATTCATATACAGTTTCTTCGAAAATTTCAGCATCAGGCTTAAAGTGTACATACGTACCAGTTTTTTCAGTTTCGCCTACTATAGTAAGTGGTTGTACTACATCTCCTCTTGAAAATTTCTCTTCATGCACCTTGCCATCAGTATAAACTTGTACTTCCAGCCATTCTGATAGAGCATTAACAACAGAGGCACCTACACCATGTAGCCCTCCTGATACTTTATATCCTCCTCCACCAAATTTACCTCCAGCATGTAGGATAGTAAATACAACTTCTACGGCTGGAATTCCTTTTTGTGGGTGAATTCCAACCGGAATCCCACGTCCATTATCTAAAACAGATATAGAATTATCTGGGTGGATAGTTACTATTATCGTATCACAACGTCCTTCTAATGCTTCATCAACAGCATTGTCTACTATCTCATAAACTAGGTGGTGAAGACCTTTTGAGGAGGTACTTCCAATATACATCCCTGGTCTTTTTCGTACCGCCTGCAGCCCCTCTAATATTTGAATCTGATTCTCATCATACGTTGCTGCCATAA
>JBOFPL010000025.1:0-10650 GCA_051659885.1 Cellulosilyticaceae bacterium | reverse complement strand
CAGATTACTAGACTTAGCCAATATTTGCCTAACCTTTTAGCAGAACCTATCTCTATCAATACGGAAGAGGACAAAGCCGACCGTGTCTATACTAGCCTGTTAACTAAACTCTCTGCTACTACTCTAAAAAAAGTTTATCATCTCTATTTAAGTGAGCTTCCCGAAGTGGATACACTTATTTATCAATATGTTAAACTTTGTTATCAATATGGTGACTCTATTAATCTAGCTAAAAATAATGATATCATCATTAAAGTAGACACCTACTGTAAACGTGTCACCTTAGAATCTCATCGTTTCAAAGGTTTTGTCCGCTTTAAAGAGGTTGCTGCGGGTATCTTTTATGCCAAAATAGAGCCTGATCATTTTATCTTGCCACTTCTTATGAGTCATTTTAGTGAGCGCTTTTCAGATCAATATTTTATCATTCATGACTTAAATCGCGAAATAGCTATTGTCCATACTTTAGAGGCTATTTTTCTCAAGCCATTAACAAAAAAAGAGCAAGCTATTATTGAATCTCAGAGTTGTCCTGACCAATTTGAACAGCTGTTTAGAAGTTTTTATACCTCTACAACTATTAGTGAACGAAAAAACAAGCGCCAACAGCTGCTTTATATGCCTAAGCGTTATCATAAACATCTGATTGAACTATAAGGTTTCGCTTTCTATATTGTGAAGGCGAGATCTTATAATAGTTTTTAAAGCACCTTGAGAAATACCCCACTTCTCTAAATCCACAAGAATAAGCAACCTCTGTAATACCTGTGTGTGATGTTATTAACATTTCACTTGCCTTTTTCAGCCTAAATTGAATCACATATTCTTGGGGTGATTGATGTAGTATCTTCTTAAATACTCTAAATAGATACGTCCTCTCAATTCCGACGTAATTAGCTATTTGCCCTATGGTCATGTCATAAGAATAATTTGACTCAATAAATTTAATTGCCTTCCCTACATATTCATGATGTGAAGTACTCCCGATTTCTTGATGACTTGTTAAGGTTGCTAGGAATAAGTATGCATACCCCTTTTGCTCGTATTCATTCACGTTGTACTGACTAGTGGCTAGATAAAGTTGCTGTAATACTTGCTGTAATCTATCGTCTTTATCATATCTAAAAATAGGGTACTCTTTATCTATCAAGCCTCTCGTTAGTGTTTCCTGAACCTCCTTTCCTCCTATACCAATCCAATAATACTCCCATGGATCATCTTGATCTGCCTGATAAAAAGTAATTGTATCAGGGTAAATCAAAAAACCTTGTCCTTGTTGTACCAGATATTCTTCATTTCCTACTTTATATCTGCCCTTCCCTCTCACAATATAATGTATTAAATAATGATCTCTTATAGCTGGCCCAAAAGAATGCCCGCCACTACATGCTTCCCATCCTGCTTGATAAAAATAGAGTTCTCTATCCCCCATACTTGCTCCTCACTTTTATGTACTTATTTATATAAAAATTATACAACATCAGTATAAACTTGAACAACATACTTCACTATTTCTTCCATGATAAAAAGATTATTATAGAAATATATTCAATATCTTATTATTCAAGGAGGCTTTCCAATGATTAAAATTGCTTTTCTTGGGGCAGGTAGTACTATCTTTTCAAAAAATGTTCTTGGTGATTGTATCTGTACCCCTGAACTAAAAGATTTACATATCGCACTTCATGACATCGACTTAGTACGTCTTGAGGATTCTCAACGTATGTTAGATAATATTGTAAAAAACTCTGGTAGAACAGACGTTACCGTTATTTCTTATTCTGATCGTAAAGAAGCTTTACGAGATGCAAAATACGTTGTCAATGCTATTCAAGTAGGTGGCTATGAACCTTGTACTGTAACTGATTTTGAGGTTCCTAAAAAATACGGTCTCAGACAGACAATCGCAGATACCTCTGGTATCGGTGGAATCTTTAGAGCGCTTCGTACTATCCCTGTACTTCAAGATTTTGCTAAAGATATGGAAGAAGTTTGTCCAAATGCTTTATTTATCAACTATACCAATCCGATGAGTGCACTTACAGGCTATATGCAACGCTATACCTCAATCCAAACAGTAGGTCTTTGCCATAGTGTACAAGGTTGTGTACCTGGCTTACTTAAAACACTTAAAATGGATGAGTACATTAATAACTGCAAATGGGAAATAGCTGGTATCAATCACCAAGCTTGGCTCCTTAAAATTACAGATTTAGAAAACAATGATCTCTATCCAGAAATAAAAAAACGTGCGAAAGATCCTAATGGAGACTATGATAAGGATTGGGACTTAGTACGCCTCGATATGATGGACCGCTTTGATCACTATATTACAGAATCTAGTGAACATACTTCTGAATACACCATGTGGCATATTAAATCCAAATATCCCGAGCTTATTGAACGCTACAAGATTCCTTTAGATGAATATCCTCGTCGTTGTATTAGCCAAATTGCTAATTGGGAAAAATTACGGGATGAACTCGTACATGATGCAAATCTTACTCACGAAAAATCTCATGAATTCGCGGCTTATATCATGAAAGCTATGGAGCTCGATGAGCCTTACCGTATTCATGGTAACGTACTTAATACAGGATTAATCACCAATTTGCCTACAGATGCCTGTGTTGAAGTCGCTTGTCTCGTAGATCGTAACGGTATTAATCCTTGTTATGTAGGTGATTTACCAGAACAATGTGCGGCTATAAACCGTCTCATGGTAAATGTACAGCTCCTTACTATTAAAGCCGCTGTAACGCTTGAGAAAAAATATGTTTATATGGCTGCTATGCTTGACCCACATACTGCTTCTGAACTCTCTATGGATGACATCAAAGCAATGTGTGATGATCTTTTTGAAGCACATAAAGATTGGCTTCCTGAATACAAATAAGAAACAAAAAAATGCCTATTTCTCTATCAGAAATAGGCATTTAAATTCGCACATTTAATTTATCTTGGTTGTGATTGAAGTGGCATCTCTACTACTTTTAATCTTTCAATACCATGGTATTCAACCTCTTCTTCATATTTCTCTTCTAATTGTAATTGAAGATTATTAAGCTCTACTTTAGACATATCAGGATTTTCATCTCCTAATATATTCAGTGCATCACGTCTTGCCATCCTTACTACTAATTCTTCCCAGAATACTTGATCATCGTAAGCATCAATATACCCATTCACTTCACTTGCTTCGTAAGTATGCGTTGGCATATATTCTTTAAATTCTTCATCATATGCTACGGCATCTTCCATACCATTATCTTTTGCCATTGAAAAGATTTTTTGCTCTAGTGCAGCATGAGGAGCAATTCGCTCTTCTACACTTCTCATTCCATTAATAAGTACATTTCCTGCATAAACTAAATCAAATAATGCTTTAAATTCTTCTTGTGTTAATTCTATATTCATTTAAGTTCCTCCAATTAGGTCATTTTCTATCATAGCCTTCTTTTGTTATTATAAAGTCTCTCACAAATTATGGCAACTTATACTTCGTCTTCATAAAGAAAGAGTTAGGCTTTTTTACACCTAACTCTTTCTTTATGACTTATTTAGTCATATATTTACCGATATTAGCTTCTTCATCAATTATTCCTTCAATAAGTGGCTTTTGGCTAACCATAATCGTTGTTACGCCAGGTCCATGTCCTGCTATAACACAATCACTATGTACTACAACCCCTAGACTTACAGCACCCTTCAGATATCCTCTACCATATGTATTATCACAATCCTCTAACAGTACTAAATCCCCAAATCTTAGTTTATCTAAACCAAGTCTTTTAATCTCTTCTTTATCTCCTGTCATAATGTCATAATCTCCAGTATATGCACTAGTAGAACCTATACCTGATCCCATTAAATACGGAGGTACTTTGGCAACTACTGGAACTTGTAATTTTCCTTCTTTTTCAGTGATTCCTAACTTCTCAAATAATCCTGGATCAATAGTCATTAACTGTACATCTGGATACTCCTCTAATGCAAGTCCTTGCCCATAAGCTTTAATCATGATTTTATCATCTATTACTAATTTCTCTAAATCCTCTTGTTCAAAACATACTAATACATGATCAATTCCACCATGCATACCCGTTACATATCCTGTTGCTCCCTTTGCATCTCCTGTAATAATTTTTGCCTCATTTCCTATACAAGCAAAAGTCATTAACGCATCATTTTCTCTATCATTATCATTCTTCATAGATACGCCTGGCTCTACATGGTCTCCAGCCCACCCAAATGCCGGATCTCCAATTCTTACATTATAAGAAATCCCTCCTGTAGCGGGTAAAACAACTGGCTTCCCTTCATGTGTAATTCTATATCCACCACCTACTGGATGATGTACCTTACCCTGTACAGACCACTTAACTACTTTTTCCTTGTTTGTTTTTAACATTCTGCTCACTCCCTACTTATATTTCTTACTAGTATAACTAATTTTAAAATTATTTTCTATTATTTTTTAGATAAATGAAATATATTTAAACATCCTAAAAGTAAATATAAACCCAAATACATAATATCTTATAAAAGTACTTTAATACGTTTTAGATCAAAAAAATAGGTTATAAATCTAGTTAGTATTCTAGTTTTATAACCTATTTTTTTGATTAATACTATTTATGTGTTGTAATAGATTCTACTATTTCTTCCTCTACTGTAACCGCTACTTCTTGTAACGTTTCTTCTTCTATTAACCCTTCTCCATTATTTAATTCCCCTGCTAATCTAAAGCCTTGTTTAGCTAAAAATACAGCTATAATTTCATTAATAACAGCAGCTGCTGCAATCGTCCCTTGAATAATTGTAGCACTTTCTGGGTCAGGACCAATCAGTACGTTTACAGCTAATCCTGTAAATATAAGAGATACACCTGAATGTGGAAGTAATGTAAGCCCTAGATACTTTTTAACAGTGACAGGTGCTTTAGATACTACAGCTCCTACATAAGCTCCCCCTAACTTTCCAATCATACGTGCAACAATATAAATCACAGTAAATATACCTGCTCCTAAAATCAGATGGTAATCTAATGGTGCTCCTAAGTTCAAGATAACAACCATCATAAAAATACCTACGACTGGCATACTTGATTCCATAATTTCTTCTACTCTATGCTTAGGCATCATATTTGCAAAAGTCGCTGAAAAAGCAACCCCTACTAACATTAAATTAAGCACTGGTGAAGGTAATACATAATTATTAATAATAATCCCTACTAGAGCTGTTCCCAAAATACATCCTAAAGTACTTATTATAGTCATTTTTTTTGACATATCACGTTTCAAAATATACCCTGATGCAACCCCAGTTACTATTCCAATTAGAGCGGGTATAATGATCATTAAAGGTGCTATATATATTGGAATCTGAACATCTGAAATTAATCCTGATACAACTCCAATTACTAAGAAAAATACAATCAGAGCTATAATATCATCTAAAGCTGCTAAAGGAATCAACGTCTTTGTTACTGGTCCCTTTGCCTTATACTCATTAACTATAGAAATAGAAGGTGCCGGTGCTGTTGCCAATGCTATCGCACCAAATACAACTGCTAAATAAATAGGTACCCCTGTTATAGCAAAGACTATTCCAAATGCTAATGTCACGACTAAAAATGCACCCATCGCTTCTGTAATACATATTGTAATAATTTGTTTTCCTGATTTTTTAATTTCCTTCCAAATTAATTCTGTCCCTATCAATAAACCTACTGCTACCTCTCCAATATTAAGTATGATATGAAACCAAGTGCTCCCCATCATTTCTTCACTGAGCCATCCAAAGGCATGTGGTCCTATGATCATTCCTGTTACTAACCATCCTAAAATAGCAGGTAATTTAATCTTTGTAACTAACTTACCTGCCACCATTGCAATCCCTATAAAACAAATCAACTTGATGACTTCTAAAAACATCGCTATTCTCCTCCTTATTCAACAATCCCATAAAATAACATCATAATAATTTCTTGTATTTCTTTACTATGTCTCAATACTCCTGCGTGGCTTTCCTCTTGCTGTTCTAAATGGTTTGATTTATATTTCATATGCAAATAATTTGTTAAACCATAGATTAGATCCATCACGTACTCTACATTCACTTCTGGCTTTAAATTTAAGCGACTCATTAAATTTAGCAAAAATGCCCTATTTACCTCATTGAGTTGACTTCTTCTAACCTCTATTGCCTCTTTTAGATGTTCAGGTGCATTAATTACGGCTGTATAAAATATTTTTTCATACTCGGAAAAGGTTTTAAAGAAATTAAATCTTGTTTCAAAATATCTGTTTAATGCCTCTTCTATATTCGTTATCTCTTTATCGATATGCGCCTCTAAATACTGTGTCAGCTTTACAAAACAATCTTCCACACATATTAAAAAAAGCTCATCTTTACTTTTGTAGTAATGAAATAATAGCCCTTTAGAAATATCATTATTTTTGCAGATATTATTTGTCGAAGCACTGTCATACCCCTTTTGCCCAAACTCTTGTAAAGCTGCTTTTAAAATTTTTTCTTTACTTGCCTCATTCTGTGCTTGCCTTCTCATCATTAACTCCTCTCAAAACAAACCACCTAGTTTATTTTTATTATATTCCAAACAAACTAGGTGGTCAATACTATTTATTTTTTCCATCAAAAAACTACTCAAACTTAGTCTGAGTAGTTTTTTACTTTTTATTAGCAGATAGCTCCTGCCGCAATAACCATATCTTCTTCTCTTTCCCCTACCACTTGGATACAAATTTCTAATCCTTTGGCAATATCTGTTAAAGACATAGAAGGCATGCTTGGCTTATTCGTTACTTGGGCTGGAATATATGGTACGTGGATAAATCCACCTTTCATATGAGGGTATTTCTTATGAATCATATAGAGCACCCCATACATTACATGGTTACATACAAATGTTCCTGCTGTATTTGATACTGAAGCCGGAATACCTGCTTGTATCATTGCCTGCGTCATTGCTTTAATTGGTAAATTAGTAAAGTAGGCATTCTCACCTTCTTCAAAAACTTTTGTGTCTACCGGTACATTTCCTTGGTTATCTGCAATACGTGCATCATCTACATTGATTGCAACTCTCTCAGGAGTAACACCAAATCTTCCACCTGCTTGACCTATAGAAATAACCGCATCTGGCTTGTACATTTCTATAGCTTCTTCTATCTTCTCTAAACTCTTTTGGAATACTGTAGGAATCTCTAATTTAATGACTTCTACTGCCCCAATCTGGTTCGGAAGTAATTTAACTGCTTCTAATGCTGGATTAATAGATTCTCCTCCAAATGGATCAAATCCTGTAACAAGTACTTTCATCTCTTATCCTCCTTTAATTAAAACGCCCAGAAATACATTAATAAAATATGAATGATTAATAATGGTATTGCTACAAAAGCTTGGTGTTTAATCACTGCATTTTTATCTTTTGTTTGCAATAAAACAACTGGTAGCATATTAAAGTTAGCCGCCATTGGCGTTAATAATGTTCCACAATATCCCGCTGTTAAAGCAAGCGTTGCTGCTACAATTACGTTTGCTCCTTGTGCAAATACGAACGGTACACCAATTCCTACTGTAATAACAGAGAAAGCTGCAAAAGCATTTCCCATTACCATAGTAAATAATGCCATACCTAAGCAATAAGCAGTTACTCCAATTAAGATATTTCCTTCCGGAATAACTACTGCGATATTCTTCGCAATAACATCACCTACACCCGCTACTGTAAACAAGGTTCCTAATGCTGCTAATAACTGTGGCAAGATACTCATAGCACCAATTGCTTGTAGCATACGGTTTCCATCATCATTAACTGTACGTATAGGTGCTTTTGTTAAGACTAGTGTCACAACTAATGTGATACAGGCTGCCAATCCAATAGCTACTACTCCACCAAGATTAGTAAACTTAGCAATTAATACAACCAATACTGCCACCATAATAGATGGTATAAAGACTTTATTGCCTAGTCTGCTTGATTGCTCTCTAGCAAACGTTTGATCTGGCATTTTTACATTGCCTACTCTTACTTGCTTTGTAGCAGTTAATATACCTATTACTAATAGCATAATACCAACTAATCCACCTGACAAGTAACTTCCAAACATAAATATTGTTCCAAGTATGATCCAAAACAAAGTCGTTCCCATACGTGTTTGATGTGCCTTATCTTTTATTACATTAAAGGCTACTAAATACATTAAGGCTCCTACTAATATATAAAATACTTCAAGTAATAAATCACCCATTAACGATCACCTCTCTTTTTGCCTAATTGACGTCTGATGGTCTTATCTAAGTGATAATTTTGTAGTGCTCCTAGTACAAATGCAATAATAGCTACAGGAATGGCTGCTTGCGCAATTTGCAGTGCATCTACTTGGTATCCCAATTCTTGTAATGTCCCTGCAATAAGTAATACACCTGAGTTAGCTAAGAAAATATTTTGAGCAAAGAAGTTTCCATAGTTATCCGCCGCTGCTGCTGCTGCTTTAATTTTTTCTTCTACTTCCTCATCAATTTCGTCATATTCATTAATTGCTGCACCTTGTGCCATTGGATAAATAAGTGGTCTAACAAACTCTGTATGTCCACCTAATCTCAATCCCATTGCAATCCCAATTTGACGAATAAGTAAATAAAATGATATTAACTTTCCTGTAGAAAGATTTTTTATATTTTTAATCAGTTCAATCGCACGTTCCTTTAATCCATATCTTTCACAAATTCCTATAATCGGTAAGATTAATAAAAATAAAGCCATGTGCCTTTGATTCGTAAAAGTATCTCCTATGGTAAATAAAATTTCATTTATTCCCATGTCAGCTACTAGTCCCGTCACTATCCCCGCAACTAATACAACCGCAATTGTATCAAACTTGAGGATAAATCCAACTATAACAACTAAAATTCCTATTAGCTCCATGAAATCCCTCCTTTATGTTAACTAGTTAGTATTATACACATTTTTTGTAAGAAAATCCACCTTTTTACTCATTCTGTTTTTATTTTCCTCTATAAAAATGTATAATTATACTCTTTAACATAAAAAAAGCAAGAAAATTCACCTTAGGTTTTTTCTTACTCTTACTTGTCATTATAATATATTTTCTAGAATTTCTAAAACTTCTAATTCTATTACTGTATTAAATTTCTCTTCTTTTAGCTGATTTAATTTTCCCCATACTTGATGTAATTGTTTAAAATACTCCGCTTCTTGTTCTCCTTTTTGATAGGCTTTCATGATTTGCTCTTTTTCAGCCCTAGCTTGTTCTAATGTTATTTCACCCTTATCATATTGTTGGTATAGCCCTCTCGCCGCAATGTAATAGGCTTGTTCATATATATTTAAGCTAGAAGGCATTTCTAACCGTTTCTTTGCTAATTTATCTAATTCTTTAATATTCATTATAACCTCCTATTGACTTTATATATTAATCTATTACCCTACGACTATTTGAATAAACAAAGCCCTAGTATTTATAAAGTTTAATATCTATAAATGCTAGGACCTTGTAGTAAATTTATTTGAATTTTAATCATTAAAATGTGTAGAAATATCTATAGATTTATTTGAGTATAGCAATTTCTATCATAATATACAAGTCCCTTCCTTAAGTTTATTTCATTTTATATCACCTTTGTGGTATTTTTTACTTTTAAACTTTGCTAACTCTAAAAGACTTCATATATTTAATAAAATTCTTTCTAACAAAAAGTCCTAATATTTATAGATTACTTAATCTATGAACATTAGGACTTTATTGGTTAAAATAAAAACTATTTAGAGGTTTTCTATCGGACCTCTGATAGTTTATTAGTCTATTTTTTCTACACACTATTTGACTTTACCTCTTGTTATCAAGCTTTAGCTTACTTGCATTTCAAGACGAAGTCTATCAGCTATAAGTGCAATGAATTCAGAGTTTGTAGGCTTTCCTTTACCGTTATTCTTCGTGCGTCTTAAAACGCAAGCAACGTGTAGGGCTGGTATTACTAGCTTATAAATTTATTTAAATTTTATAAACATTTTTCCTTTATTGGTTAGACCGCTAAATATTTATTGAATTATACAACAATATTTATAGGTCTATTTTAGTATAGCAATTTATGCCAAAACATGCAAGTTTCTTCCTTATTATACTTCATTTATGCGACTCCCCTAACCACTTCCCTCACATAAATCCCCCCATTTACCCACTTTATAATCTGATAATCTTCCTTATAAATACATTCTCCCTTTACTAAATCATAAATATACATTTGGACACAATAAGCTTCAGATGTAATTAGCTCATATTCATTTAATATCTCCCATAAATCAATTTGACCTTGAACACGTGATTTGTCATACTTTGTTTTTGCATAACCAATATAGCGTTCTAATCTTTTGCTTATTTTGTGTCCTTTATACATTTAGCCCTCCAAGTAAGTTATTTGTTGTAATCCCTACCGCCTTAGTTACTATGTTAATAATATAACATTTTAGTAATGCATCTGCATTATGAAAAATTTGGAACAGGTATATAAGTAGACCTCTAGGCTAATACTATCAAAAGAATAAGGAGGTCTTCATGTGGATAAACAAGAGTTATATAAGTCTGCTGGCAATAAATTAAGGGA
>JBOFPL010000024.1:0-2965 GCA_051659885.1 Cellulosilyticaceae bacterium | reverse complement strand
TGCTTTAAGCTGTATGAATCAATATGCAGCAGTAGCATCTTTTTCAGGTGCCTGCAATATGAAAGAAAGAATAGCTAACATAAAAAAAGATGATGATTTGATGATGTTAAAAGAATGGGTTGCAATCATGGGAGAAAATCTAGAGTTAGCGCAAGAGGATGATTTATTTTATTTGGCAAGAAAGCACCAATCAGATGATCTTAAACCTAAAATCTTACTGACTTGTGGGTTGGATGATTTTTTATATGAGGATAATAAGGCTTTTACGAACCATCTTAAATTATTAGGATATGAACCTAAATATTTAGAATGGGAGGGAGATCATGAGTGGAAGTTTTGGGATACCTCTCTAGAGATTGCAATGGAGTTTTTTGAATATATAAAGAAGAGCTAGGCCTAAGGTCTAGCTCTTCTTCTTCTTCCTTTTAGTTCAAAAGATAAATAGGTAGGGTGATGATGTGAATATTCAAAGCCAGAATCAATAGTTTGAACGTCTAAAATTTTTACGTTATTAGAAACTAGGAAGCCATCTACCAAGCTCACCTTACTTGTTCCTCTTTGGAAGGGGGCACTGACATCACGGACTGTTGGTTTAGAATCGTCTACTGCCCATAGAAACTTTTCAGGCACAAAAAAAGTAGGCAGTGCTTCATGAAGTGGCGTATCATCTTCAGTCGCTATAAAATCTAAGGGTTCTTTAGTAGGTAGCAGATGATTAAAATCACCACCTACAATAATATAGTTATCTTTTTCATATTCAGAAGTTAGTAGTTCTGATAATATTTGAAGTTGCTCTTTAATAATTGAATCATCTTTCAAATAAGGTTCTAAGTAAACGTTAATAAGAACCAATTCCCTCTCGTCTGAAGTAGGGATACGTGTTACTAATAAACACGGGTCACGTGAAATAAGTTTACTAGGAAAAGAATGATTATTTGGCAGTGCAATACGTTCAGCACTCATCATTTTTTTATTAGATAAAGTAGCCTGACCAGAATAAAGTCTACCTTGCATTTGTGTAAAAGGTTGAGCAGCCCATTTTACATCGTAATTAGGTGCAAAAGTGGCACTATAGTCTGAAAAGATACGATAGATTTTTTCATATTGATCGGATGAATAGCTACGTGTAGAACTTCTATCTACTTCTTGAAGTAAAAGAAAATCAGGTGCAATATCAAGTAAGGTATTGATGCTACTAGTTAGATTATTGATGACAAGATCAGCATCAGAGGCAATAGCCTTTTCGCCACCTGCTTCATAGAAGCTAAACTCTGGGGTATAGGCACCAAATCCTAAATTATAAGTTGCAACTGTTAGAGGAGTATCGATAGGCGTTACTTCCTCAAGGGGATAGTCAATCGTTAGGGAAATGTGTGCTTCAGGTGTATACTCTGTAAAACTTAAAAAGGCACAGTAAGTACCTAGTAAAACAATAAGTACAAGAAGGACTATTCCTATTATTCCAACTAGTTTATTAAGTGTTTTTTCCAATTTAATCCTCCTATAGTTATGAATTTTCTATGTTTAAGTATACTGTAAATGGAAAAATGATGTCAATTAATATCGAAAAAAAGTAAATGAATTATTTACCACGTATTTAGAATTGAATAGACTAAAAAATTAGAATATTTATTGAAATTATGCCTGTTTTATACTAAAATGTAATAAAGTGGTAATGAATATTTAATAAAGGGGAAAGGCTATGCTGGATAAAGCGATAAGAAAAGCCAAGATTAGTTTAAGAATATGCGGGACTAGAATAAATGATTACTATCAAGAAGTATTCGGTCCGGTAGAAGAGAAAGAAAACGCCTTTGTTTTTGAAGACCCTAAACTTTTAGAGATGGCTAGAAAATACTTAGGGACTTATGAAAGAAGAGAAGTACTACTGATGATGCGTAATAAAAAATCACTTGTTTTTACAGGCCAAGGCAAGCGGCCATTTACAAAAGTTTATGAAGGAGAACCTCAGATTCTGAGCAATCTTTTTAAAGCAATAGAGAAGAAACTAAAAAGGGAATTAACACAAATAGAAAAAGCTTTTTTGGAGTGGGAGATTTACAATGAGAGTGAACAACGGATCATTCAACAGGTGATGGAAGGAATGGGAGAAGGAAAGATAAAACCATTAGATCAGTACTTGATGAGTCATAAGTTGAAAAGGCGATTCCAAAAGGGAGAAGCAGTATGGGTAAAAGACTTAGAACTGCTCAGTGGAACCCTTAAAGTAAAAAAGATGACATTAGATAAGCATGTGGGCTAAAGTAGACCTTTTAGGAGGTCTACTTTTTTATTGATTATATTAGTTGGAAAGGCATATAAATGAAAATAAAGGTAGGAGGTAATATGAAAAATGAAAAATTCGAGGGTCCATCATATATTGAGCAGAAGAATAGTAGAGCAGATATTCCAAAGATGTTTAATCTGGTTAAGGGAAGAGGGATTAGAAGAAAAAGAGGAAATGATTATAATAATCAAAGCAAAACATGCGCCTACTCTTTTAAAAAGTCAACAATCTATAATTTGGCAACCTGGATTTTCTGAAAAGAGAAGCTTAAAAGTTTCAGATTGGGTAGACTTTGAAACTGCACATTTGGTGAGTAATAAGCAATTAAAAAGGATGTTCAAAAAGTATTTACCAGAATGTGAGGTTAGAAAAGGAAAAAGGGAAGGTGTATTCGTACTAGAAATTCTGTGGCCTATGCAGCTGAGCTATGAGATTATTAAAGATATAGAGTTAGCCAATTCAAATCAAAAAGTATCTATTACGCAAGGAATTTTAACGTTATTCACCTATCATCCAGATTGGATTACAACAGGTAAAAGTAAAAAAGGAGAGCTATTTAGAAGAAAAGTACCTATGGGATTTGAAAAACAACAGATTGTAATCTATGAAGGGGATGAAGGCAGTTACATCTTTAATCAAAATGGCTTGAGATACTTACATGCGCAAACAAAAGAAGAA
>JBOFPL010000023.1:0-5794 GCA_051659885.1 Cellulosilyticaceae bacterium | reverse complement strand
GAACACCAGCCTTCCAAGCTGGTTACGTGGGTTCGATTCCCATCACCCGCTCTTATGGAGGGATTCCCGAGTGGCCAAAGGGGGCAGACTGTAAATCTGTTGGCAGCGCCTTCGAAGGTTCGAATCCTTCTCCCTCCATGCCAAAAGCCTTGTCATAGACAAGGCTTTTTTATTTATAGTTTATAAATAGTAGATAGAAAGTATAATGGAGGTGGCAAAGATGTTTCAGGTAGGTGACCAAGTTTTTTGTCCTATGCGAGGTAGTGGAATTGTAGAGGCTATTGAAGAACGAGAAATGCTAGGAAATATACAAGAATACTTTATTATCAAACTAACAACATCAGGGATGACTGTTATGATTCCTACAGAAGGAACTATAAAATCCAAATTCCGTTTAATTAGTGATACAAAGCTTGCGGAAGAGGTTCTTGACACGCTTAGTGATGAAGAAAATCCTATAGATAAATTAGTTTCTATCAAAGAAAGATTAAAAATTAATCAAGTAAAATTAAAAGCAGGTACATTTGCAGACTGCGGAGAAGTAATAAAAAGTCTGACTTGTTTCCAAAAGATTAAGGCACTAAATAATAGTGAAAGAGTACTATTAATGGATGCGAGAAAACTTTTTATTGATGAATTAAGTTTAATTAAAGCTATTTCTAAAGAAGAAGCAAATAGTATGTTAGATAGTTTATTAGAGAACTAAAAGATGAGGCCCAGGGTTAACCTAGGCCTCATCTTTTAGTTTGTGGAAAGAAGAGATTTGAGTTTCATGAAAGCATAATCAAGAGCCGGTTCAAGATTATTTGCTGATTTACCACCGCCTTGAGCAGAGTGATCATTTCCGCCGCCACGGCCATCAATGAATGTAATACTATCTTTTAGAAGGGTATTCATACTAACTTTTTTAATTTCTTTGGAAGACATAAAGATAAGATAAGAAGTTTTATCTAGTTTTAAACCTAATAGTGCAATAACATTAGGTTGGCTAACTAATTTAGTACCTAGATTTTGTAGTTCTTTATTGTCTATATCTGTGTAAATTTCTTTAATGATTCTTACTTCATTAATAAGCATAGCCTGATTAACTAAATCTTTAGCTTGATAATCGGCAATAATTCCTTTTAATTTTCGTACTTCACCAAGTAATTGGCTACATTCTTGGCTAAGGGATTTAAGTTTTTGATTAGAGTCTAAATCAGCATTTAAAGCAGATTTTATTGCTCTATGTCCAGCAATGAATGTAATACGTGTACCTGTTTTATGCTTCTCAGATTTTAGTATTTTAAACATTTGAATTTCTACGGTAGAATTAGGGTGTGTACCACAACAAGCACTAATATCTAAATCACCTATTTGTACTAAGCGGATAGGTCCATTCACTTTAGGTAGAGGTTTTTTAAAAATGAATTTTTTGAGTTCTTGTTTACTAGGTGTTAATGTAGTTACTAAGAGATTAGCACTAATGAGCTCATTAATGGAGAGTTGAGCTTGACTAATTTCAGGAGCTGAAAGAATCTTATCAATATCTATAGTGCATATTTCTTTGCCAAGATGAAAACTTAGTGTATGTGCTTGGAAGGAGTCCTCGAGATAAGCAGAAAATAGGTGTTGAGCTAAATGATGCTGCATATGGTCAAAACGATGTGCCCAGTTGATATGACATTTAGCTTTATGAATCTTGATAGGTTTTTTATGAGATACATGATAGATAATATCATTTTCCTCATAAACATGGCTAATAGGAGAGTCCTCTATAAAACCGATATCACTGGGTTGTCCACCACCTTCAGGATAAAAAGCTGTTTGGTCCAAGACAATATGAAAAACATCATCTTTTTCTTTAATAGATAAAATTTCAGCAGTAAATTCTACTTGATAGGAATTTGTATAATAAATTTTTGACATAATAAGCTCCTTTAATTGCTAAGTAATAGATAGAGTATAACATAAAAAAAGAGTATCTAATAGAGTAAGAAAAATAGCTTATAGTGGTTAAAAATTAGTCACTATAAGCTATTTTTCTTAGGGATTGTTTCAGCAGAAGGAAGTTTTCCCATATATTTTTTATAGGTTTTAGAAAAGTAAGAAAGATTATTAAAACCACTTTGAAGGGCAACTTCACTGACATTATAGGTACCTAAGTAGAGTAGCTTCCTAGCATACTCACAGCGTAAAAGGTTAGTATAATCTAAAAGTGTTTGACCGGTTATTTCCTTAAAAATGCGACATAGATAATACTTACTAATTCCAATATCCTCACAGATATCATCAATACTAAAGTGAGATAAAAATTTTTTTTTAATATAAGCAATGCTTTTCTTTACCATTAGTACTTTAGAATAAGAACTTGGAGTATAAGGTGGGGGAGAGGTAATAGTATACTCTCTACATAAATCAATAAGTAAATGAATAGCATAAGTCTTGATCATTGATTTATAATAAGGATTAGCTAAAGACAGTTCTTGGGCAATAGAAGAAAAGATAGTTTTAAAAGAAGGGTCTTTAATGTGATTATGAAGGAATAGCTCACCTATAAGAAGGCTGAAACTTTCACAAAAAGATTTATCTATAATTAAACAATAATATTTTAAAGATGAAGATAGGCTGTAAATAGCATGTAGCTGATTAGAATTAATAATGACTAGTTCATTAGGAGCTACTTCTAATTGATTGGTTTCACAGCTAACTAGACCATTTCCTTCTAAGAAGAATAAAAGTTCTATACTTTCATGATAATGCATCAAAAAATGGTCATTTAATTCGGTTAAATGATTGAGATGAAAAATAATAGGAAAATTAGGGTCTTTATGACTATGGTTTTCATAAATGATATTTGGCATAGTTATACCTCTAGGTGCAATATTGTATTAAATTTAAGCAACATTATTTCTTTGAATTTTATGGGAATATTATATAATAAAAGAGATAAAAAAGTCAAATAATAGAATAAATATGAAATAGAGTATATATTAAAGGAGAATAGACTAGATGTATTTAATACCTAATCCTAAAAGCTATAGAAAATTAGAAGGAAAATTTAAGTTAAATCTACAAACAGAAATTATTCTTGGACATACTTGCAGTTTTGAAGATTTAGAGTCAGCAAAGTTATTACAAGAAGAAATTGTAAAAGAAATAGGAATAAAATTAGCAATCAATAAATCTTTCATTAAAAAAGATAAACAACATATTTATTTAATTAAAAATGAAGGGATATCAGAAGCCTATAAATTAGAGATTATATCAAATGGAATAATTATAGAAGCAGGAACAAGTAAAGGCATTTTTTATGGTGTACAAACGCTTAGACAAATTATTAGACAGTGTGGAGCAACTTTAGCACAGTTGGTAATAGAGGATGAACCACATTTTAAAAATCGTGGATTTTATCATGATGTGACAAGAGGAAAAGTGCCTACATTAACGACATTAAAAGAATTAGTAGATCGTGCTGCTTTTTACAAATTAAATCAAATTCAATTATACATAGAGCATACTTTTGCATTTAAAGGAATGAGTGAAGTTTGGATTGATAAAAATCCACTTACAGCAGAAGAAATTTTAGAGCTAGATAGGTATTGTCAAAAGAGACATATTGAATTAGTACCTTCTATTGCAACGTTTGGACATTTATATGAAGTACTGAGAACACAGTCGTATCATGAACTTTGTGAGTTAGAAAATAGTGATAGAGAAGAATATTCTTTTGTCAACCGTATGTTACATCATACACTGGATGTAAGTAATCCAGGAAGTATTGAAATTATTAGAGAAATGCTTACTCAGTTTATACCTTTATTTACTTCTACTCAATTTAATATTTGCTGTGATGAGACTTTTGACTTAGGAAAAGGAAGAAGTAGACAAGTAGCGGAAGAGATTGGTGTAGGTAGACTTTATACCGGATTTTTAAATCAAGTAATAGATATTGTAAAAGGACATAATAAACAAGTTATGTTTTGGGGAGATGTTATTTTACATTATCCAGAGCTACTCGGTGAAATTCCGGAAGATGTTATTTGCTTGACTTGGGATTATGCTGCAAATGTAAATGAGAAGGCTATCCAAACGATTGCTGAAACGGGAAGGATGCAATATGTATGTCCAGGAGTAGGTGGCTGGAATATGATGATGAATCTTATGGATAATGCTTTTACTAATATTAAAGGAATGGCCAAATATGGCCAGAAACATGGAGCAATTGGGTTACTTAACACAGATTGGGGTGATTATGGTCATGTTAATTTATTAGCTAATTCTATTCCAGGAATGGCCTATGGGGCATCTATGTCTTGGAACCCGGAGATAGAAGAACCTTTTGAAGAGACATATAAGGCATTATCTTGTATAGAATATGGTGATGAAAGCTTACAGCTAGTAGGGATACTTAATGAGCTTTCTAAGAATCAACCAGCAGGTTGGGGAGAATTGATTAGATGGAAAGAAAATTATCCAAATCAAGAGAATGCACATAAGCCTATAGCTGAATTGCAATCAGAAAAATTATTAGTAGGTTATAATGCTGCTTGTGAAGCAGAGGAGCAGTTAATAAAAGTAGCTAGGCAAATACGCTATTACAAAGAAGATTTACAAGAATTTGTGTTATCTGCAAGAGCACATCAATTGATGGATGCTTACTTCTTGGTGGCTTTAAAATATGAGATGAATCAAGAGGGAATAGAGGTTGTTTTAGGACCTAAAACATTAGCAGGGGAATTAGAAATTTGGTTTACAGAGTATGAAGTGGCTTGGAGAAAGAGAAATAAAGAAAGTGAGTTAGGAAGAATCAGACAAGTTATCATGAATCTTTGTAAAGAACTAAGAAATTATTGATAAATGTTAAGAATAGATTAGAAAAAATAATTAGAGATAAAAAACTGTGCTAAGTAAGTATTTGCTTAGCACAGTTTTTTTAGGATTTTAAAAAGACAGCACCAAAATAAGTGACAGTATTGGTTCCATTAATATAATTCATTTGAGCAGATTCAGCTAATTTTGCTACGTGAATGCCATGAGCTTCTAAACTGGCAATAGCTTGAGAAGGATAACGACAAGGTTTCTGATCTACTAGTGCACATGTAGGGCAAAGTGGGCAGCCACCAGCACCTAAGATAAGTGTGTTAGTATTTTGAGAGGTAAGGAAGAAATTTTGTATGGACTTTACAACTGTGTGATGCTTTTGACTAGCTAGCATCATTCCTTCAAAATCGTAGGAGTCTTCAATTTCACTAATAGTTTGGAAGACAATAGCATTTTGATAAGTTTTGAGTTTAGCAATGAGTTCATGGATTTCCCCTATACTAGGAGGGCAAGTCCAATTACGTCCATAATTACCGCAATGATTTTGTTTACAGGCCTCTCTGAGCTCGGGATAAAATAAAATTTCACTCACGTTAATAGTATGAGCATGAGTGGCACCAAGGTCTAAAATATCCTGGGTGAGAGTAGAATAATTAGGTGAGGGCATTAATAACACTCCTTTAAATAAATAAATTAGATATTTTTAGTTATAATAGGTTTAAAAAAGGATATGCGATTAGAGTATATTTTTATACCTATAAATATAGTAAAATGGGTATAAGATCAAAGGAAAGAAGGAGCAAAATTTGAATAACTTGACAGATTGTTTAGGTATTAGAGAGGGTATTATAGCATTTGTAGGAGGTGGAGGTAAAACTACCACTATTTATACATTAGCAAGGGAGCTATCTGACCAAGGCAAAAAGGTTATTGTGACCACAACTACTAAAATGTATATACCGAGGGAAACAGAAGTACAAGCTACTGTATT
>JBOFPL010000022.1:0-4855 GCA_051659885.1 Cellulosilyticaceae bacterium | reverse complement strand
GCAGAGCCTTTTTCGCCGCCTACAGTAGAAAAACGGGCGAAAACAGGTGTTTTTTTTCCGACTTGATTAAGAAATTTTGCTTTGGTGTATTGAGAGAGATCGTTAGTTACTTCAAAATAGCCATGAGCACCGCCACCTTTAGCATGTACTACTCTTTCCGGGATACGTTCTCGATTAAAATGAGCAAGCTTTTCAAGTAAATTAACATCTTGTAACATAGTATAGCCTACTTTTTTGCCAGTTGTTAGTGAGGCTTGGTCATTATCTATGGCTTTACCTACGTCTGTTGTTAAGATTTTTGGATTGTTCATCATTACCTCCATCTATCGTTTACACTATCTTTATATTTTTATTCTATTTTGTAGGGCGATATACCAATAAAAAAGTGGGGAAAAGCAATAATAGATTATATCAGTACATGTAAAAGGAGAGATGAAATGACTCAACCTGTTTATACGTTAGGCTATGCACATCATACACAAGAAAGCTTTTTAGAGTTGCTTGAAAAATATCATATTAATTGTACGATAGATGTTAGAACAGTGGCTTATTCGGGGTTTCATCCTCAATTTAATAAAGAACCCCTTAAGATATTCTTGAAAATGCATGGGATTTTTTACATCCATATGTATAAAGAATTTGGGATTATTAGACAAGACCCCAGCTTAAATAATCAAGATGGTTATTTAGATTTTAATAAGTTGGCACAATTATCTGTTTTTCAGGAAGGAATTAAACGAGTAGAAAATGGTATCGAAAAAGGATTTATTATTTGTTTTATTTGTGCGGAAAAAAATGCAGCAGATTGTCATAGAAGTACTTTAGTAGGAAAAGCTTTGAGCAAAAAAGGATATACGGTAAAACACATTAAAAGTGATGGAGGAATAGAAACACAAGAGGAGTTGGAAGAAAGAATAATGGCAAAGTACTACACACAAGAAAATCAAATTAATTTATTTGGAGACAATGAAAAGGAAGACCCTTTAGAGAGAGCGTATAGAATATGTAGTAATAGTATAGTAGAGGTTAATTCGAAAAGAGTATTAAAAGAGGCTTATGTATCGCCTAAAAGAGGTAAAAAATAACGGACCTTTTAATCAAATAAGGTCCGTTGTTTTTTATAATCTCCTTTTCCAGAACCAATAAGCTACAAATAGAAGAATAATTAGAACGATCAGCACAACTACCATAGGAGAAATACGTCCAATGACAGGAACTCTATAGTACCATCCACCAAATAAACCTCTAGAAAAGATGCTGGGTCCTCTTGTATTTGGATACCCATAAGAACCAGAATAAGTGGTTGGGTTAGAAGTTGGGTTAATAGTAGTTTTTGAGGGTTCTTTGGGTTTAGAAGTACTAAAGCTGCCAGAGTTTACTTTGTTGGAAGTTGAGTTGGTATTTGCTTTAGGTGCTTCTTCTACTTTAGGTTTACTGAAGCTACCGGAATTTACTTTGTTAGAAGTATTTGTGTTCCCGCTAGAAGGCTTGGTTGTACTAGTGGTAGATTTAGGCTTACTTGAAAAAGAGCCTGAACTTACCTTAGAAGAAGACTTACTACTAGAAGATTTACTGCTAGAAGATTTGCTACTAGAAGATCTAGAAGAACCAGATTTTGGTTTAGCCTGCAAAGTATATACTTGAGCTGAAGTAATGTTAAGAATAATAAATCCTATAAATATGAAAAGAAACTGTCTAAGTAATCTGCGTTTCTTATTCATAACAATCAAAGCCTACAAAGAGATCATAGATTTTATCTAATAGCTCTTCATCAATAGGTAAATAATCAATGGATCCATTAACATACTTACAGTACTCTAGAATATGTTGATTGTTTTTATTGTTGCGTTCTACGAGGTAGATATAATGTTTGTTAGCAAAATCGTCAGTTAGTAATCCTACAACATCAAACTGAACGTCTCTCTCTTCATCATTTGAATATAAAGTAACACTAGGGTGACCTGCGGTAACATAATAACGTTGTTGGTCACAATTAGCCACCTTGTTTGTATAGCCGCAGTAATGACAAGATTTAAATTTGCAATCACTTACACAACTAGCACACTTACAAGTATTACAGAGCGTAAGTTTATTGAGTTCATCAGCAATAGTAGATTTAAATTTAAGTACGTCATCTTTATGTTTTTCATCACTTTTTAGAAAATCAAAAATACCAGTACCATTAGCTAAGTGGTCAGCATCATCTAATTTATCGAGGTATTCTTTAAGGTGATGAACTTTACGGACAAAAAAGCGTTTATTAGATTCATCAGAGGATAAGAAGGGTGTGATTTCTTCTATATTCATAATGAGGTCTACATAGATTTTGCTATACTGATTGCGTTCAGCATCAGTAAAATCTTTGATTTTATTCATAGGAGTCCCCCTTAGATTAAATTTTTTATCTGTATTTATTTAATTCATCTTGAATATTTGTTGAAGTATTATCACTTAGATAAGCATTGAGGTCATCATCTGTGTTAGGTCGCTTAAATTCTTCTAAACCTTGTGCATAATTTTCAGCATCCAGGACTTTTTGTTCGATATCTGAAAGAGAAATATGACTCTCCTTATTAACCTCTGTTAAAATTTCATTAACTTTTGTTTGAGCTTTAGCAGTAGAGTAACGAGCAGAAAGCTCAGATTTTTTTGTTTTAAGTTCTTTCACTTCTTTTTCTAGGGCAAGAACATTAGACTTAACCTTTTCTGCAGTTGCACTAAGTGTAGTAATTGTATTGTTGAGGCTGGTTACTTCTTGATCTAACTCTTTTTTCTTGAGTAAGAATGTTGTTGCTTTTTCTTCATCTCCAGCAGCTAAAGCTTTACGAATGCCCTCTTCGTACTGAGTGATTTTTTGAGAAGTTGCTTCAGCCTCTTTTTTCTTTTGAGAAATTGAGCCGATGAAAGAAGCACTTTCTAATTTAGCTTTATTGATTGCATCCTCACGTTTTCTGATTGCTAAATCGATTTGTTCTACGGGATTTTCTACCTTATCTAATGCTTTATTTGCTTTACCACTAATTATATTACCAAGTCTAGTAAAAAAACTCATAATTTTCATCTCCTTAAAATAAAAAATTAAACCTAAAAATAGGTATATGATTATATAGTAACATAGGATGGGGGAGTATTCTAGAGAAAATTTAAAAAGCTTCCTACAAAAAGGAAGCTTTAGTATGTGTATAAATTATCTATCATCAAGATTGGTATAGGAAGCTTTCTTAGCTACGCACTTATAAGCAGGTCGAATAATTTTGCCGGCATTTACAATTTCCTCTATCCGGTGTGCGCTCCATCCTACTACCCTAGCGATAGCGAAGAGTGGTGTATAAAGTTCAATAGGTAAATCTAACATACTATAAACAAATCCTGAGTAAAAGTCTACGTTAGCACTTACTCCTTTATACATTTTACGAACGTTAGCAATAACTTTTGGAGCGAGTGCTTCAACTTTGCTATAGAATTTAAACTCATTTTCCAATCCTTTTTCATAAGCAAGTTTTTCGGCGTACTCTTTAAGTATAACTGCTCTTGGATCGGAGACGGAGTAGACAGCGTGCCCGATACCATAGATTAAACCGGATCTATCAAAAGCTTCTTTATTAAGCAGCTTAGTGAGATAAGCTTCAATTTCATCTTCGTCTTCCCAGTCTGTTATACATGCTTTCATATCTTCAAACATATGCACAACTTTGATATTGGCACCACCATGTTTAGGTCCCTTTAGAGAACCAAGTGCAGCTGCAATGACAGAGTAAGTATCTGTACCGGATGAAGTAACAAGGTGTGTAGTAAATGTAGAGTTGTTTCCACCACCGTGCTCAGCGTGAAGGATAAGGGCTAAATCAAGAAGGGTAGCTTCTAATTTTGTATATTTACTATCAGGTCTTAGCATATGTAGGATATTTTCAGCAGTAGAGAGATCAGGTCTAGGGGTATGGATAAATAGACTTTGGTCACCATGATAGTGTGCATAAGCCTGATAACTATAGACTGCTATTGTTGGAAAGCATGCAATGAGTTTTAAACATTGTTCTAAAACATTAGGTAAAGAAGTATCGTCGGGGGTGGAATCGAGACTGTAGAGTGCAAGAACACTACGGGCTAAAGCATTTGTAATATCCTTGCTAGGCGATTCTAAGATCATATCACGTACAAAATCATCAGGAAGTTTACGGTAGCTAGCTAGAAGGGATTCAAAATCAAAAAGTTGGTCTTTTGTGGGAAGTTGGCCGAAGATGAGTAGATAAGCTGTTTCTTCGAATCCATATCGATTATCAGAAAGATAACCTTCAGTAATGTCAGAAATATCTATTCCCCGATAAATCAATCGACCAGGAATAGGAACGATTTCATTTTCTTCAACGATATAAGAGCGGACATCACCTATTTCAGTAAGGCCTACTAATACACCGCGTCCGTCTAAGTTACGTAGTCCGCGCTTAACAGCGTGTTGGTTAAATAATTCAGGGTCGATTAAACAGCTTTGTTTGGCTATTTCTGCTAAGGAATCCCAATTAATATCTGGATTTGAAGTTTTCTTTTTTTCTTCCATATATAGACCTCCTTGAATAATAGATTAAAAATAAAGGTATAATAAATTTATCATTATAATAAGAATGATGTCAATATAAATATAAAATTTAATATTTAAAATTTTCTAATATATAGTTTATTCTAATATAAATATTCTAAAGAGTTGAGAAAAATGAAAATGAAGGAAAAATAAAATGAGGATTCAAAAATAAAAAAGCATAGCTTAGCTATGCTTTTTATTTTTAAATCCTAACTTTATTTCTCCTTCATTTTCATTTTTTCTATTGCTTTAGAATATCTATATTAGAACAGAATACTA
>JBOFPL010000021.1:0-6936 GCA_051659885.1 Cellulosilyticaceae bacterium | reverse complement strand
CCTTCTATTTCTAACTGAATTTTTTGTCTATCTTCGGGTGTTAATGTATCATTCGCAGCTTGATTACACTTCGTTCTAATTTCTTTTAGAATCTCTGTCATATTACTTAGTGCTGTTTCTGTTACATCCATCCACGCATTCGCTTCATCTACATTACTTTGATGTTGTTCATTTTCCATTACGTTTAAACGTAATTTTAAAGATCTCCCCAAAATAATTGGATCGTCTGAAGGCTTTTGTATTTTTTTCATAGTATCCATCTGAGAAAAGAGTGTATCTAATCTAGACATATTATCATAAAGTGAATTCAGTGAGTTATTTCTAATCATTCCACCTGTTACACGCATACTTTTTCTCCTTTCCTACCATCTACCTAATCTCATAATAGTAGTCTCATAAATTTCATCCATTGTTGTCATAATTTTAGCTGCTGCCTGATAAGCTTGGTTATACTTTACTAAATTCATAAACTCTTCATCTGTACTTACCTGAGATACTGATAATCTTTGTCTTTCTATGTTGTCTGTTATATCCTTTTGACTTTTTTGATACATTTGAGCTTCTTTTGAATTAATACCAAGCTCACTAAACATAGAAATCATAAAATCTTTAGCATCTCCACTCCCAAACATAGTTTTATTATTCTTTTGTGCAACTAGCGCAAGTAGTAAATCATTATTACTTGGATTTGGATTACTCACTCCTGGTATCTCTTCAAAATTGGTACGGATATTATTAGCTGACTCCAAAATCGCTTCTGAAATTCTAAACTTATCAGCAGTTAGTTTGCTATAATCTGGTACTGGGTTACCATTAGCATCCATTATAATATTTCCAGCTGCATCTGTTGCTGATGGTACCTCAAACATGTATTGTGGTGGAACTAATGGTGTTCCTCCTGGTCCTTGGTTATAAATATCATTCATAGCCTTGGCAAAACCTTGCACAAAATTATCTAGTCGATGGATGTAGTACGGAATTCCTTTATAATTAATATCAGGACTTGTCTGCACACCATTTTTATCAAAAGATGTACTTCCTCTCCCATCTCTCATGTCAATAGCACCTTTTAATTCACCTGACAGTTTGGGATCTGACATATCAAATGGTAATCCATCTTGCCACACAACTTCAAATAACTCATTTTCATCTTCTGGATTTAACTTATCTGCTCTTACTTTTACATCCAAGAGACGTACATCAAAATGATCTACTAATGGTTGCCCATTAGCCATAATAGTTAATTCATTATGTACTCTTCCATCTGCACCTGTTACAGTGGTTTCTTTAACATCTACATTAATGAGCTGAGATAATCGATCAATTATCAAATCTCTTTCATCTCTTAGTGTATTGGCACTATCACCATGTATTTCTGAGTCATAGATCTGTTTATTTAAGCTTTGAATTCTTGTAGCTAGCATATTAATTTCATCTACTTTAGATTTTACTTCAAAGTTTAAGTCTCTTTGATAATCTTTTAAGGATTCGGCTGTTTTATTATAATACTGCGTAAAACTAATCATTGTTTGTCTTAACGCTTGTTTTCTTTCAGCTTCTGTTGGTAATTTAGATAGGTCATCTAATGCACTAAAAAAATCATCAAATACTTTGGTAAATCCTGCGTCACTTGGTTCCCCAAAGACTCCTTCTATCATTGCATTTTGTTCCTGTTTAATAGTGTATTCCCCTAATTTATCATTCTGTCCCCACATTTTGGTGTCTAGGTAAGAATTACGAATACGATCTATTCCAGTTGTTACAACACCTGTTCCTAGCATCCCTATTCCATGACCTGGTAAAGCATCTCCAGCTTTCTGTCGCAGTACTTGTCTGGAGTAACCAGGTGTTGCTGCACTTGTTATATTATTTCCTGTAACAGCCAGTCCTCTTTGTGAAGCAAACAGACCACTCATAGCAATATTAAATTCAAAAAATGCTGATCCCATCTCGAGCTCCTTTACATTCTATTAATAATTGTATCCAACATATCATCTAATACTGTAATCATCCTTGATGAAGCATTATAGGAATGCTGATATTTAATCATATTGGCTAGTTCTTCATCTTGAGATACCCCACCCATAGATTGTCTTTCATTTTCTATGTTAGTTACTGTTGTATTTTTTTCTTTCATCTTTCCTGTCGCTTCAAATCCTTCTCTTCCTATATCGGCGACAAACTCTGCATAGAAATCCATAAAATCAGTTTTCTTTGTATGTGGATCAGTCGTCCCTCCTACTCCACCCGGTGGCCAGTCTCGGGACTCACTCCATTTTTCTAGTAACTCTGTAACTTTTGTGTTATCACCTATATTACCTTGTACCGTAACTGTTCCTAAGTTATTGTACCCATCATCAGCTAATAGACTTGGATTAACTTTTATATTACCTCCCACTAAGTGTGGTTCTATATCTAAAAAGTATTGTTGCATAGCTACATTATATGTATTGGCATCTGGAAAATCTGCTCTATTTGGTTGAATCGGTAATGGTGTCCCATCCACTGAGGCAATAGGTACAAATACGGGCACTCCCATTTCGTCTGTATGTTGTCCCATACCTGTGCCATCGAGTGCTCCATTAACAGTCTTTGCAATCTCTTGAATCAACATCGACAATTCTTTTTGGATTTTAGGGATTAAAAATGCATTGCCATTCACACTTACACTCTTGCTATCATTTAAAGCAATATCATCCCAACTTGTAGTAGCATCAGCTGGTCCATCTCCTCTTGCTATCAATAATGCTTGTAATCTACCTGTATCATTTTCTCTTGCACTATTCACTTCTCTATCTAATCGGTAAATATCTTCACCTGTATTTTTCCACACTGGTTTTAAGAAAGCACTGCCTGACTTAGTTTGTTTGAGATCTAATTCTGTAACAAATTGTCCATCTATTACTTCTCTTCCTTCAGCCCTAACTGTTACTCTCCCATCACGTTCTTCATAATAATCAATGTCCATATATGAAGACAGTTCATCTAACAAAAGATTCCTTTGGTCCCTTAAATCATGAGCAATATCTCCGTTTATTTCTTTTGACACAATCACATCATTATAATCTTTAATTGCGTAAAGTAATGTATTAATACGATCTACTGATTCTATAACCTCTTTGTTCAATCCTTCTTGATAAGTATTTAACCCTTGCATAATATGGTTAGCTTTTTTCATTAAAACATCTGCTGTCTGAAGAAAGGCTAATCTTTCTTCTATCCCAGAAGGATTGGTTCCTAACTTTTGTGTTTGTTTCCAAAAGTCATCTAGCATTTTACTAATACTTGAACCATGTGGTTCTCCTAGTATACTTTCTACTTCACTTACTGCACTTTGCTTTACTGTATAAAAGTTAAGGACTGAGTTTTCTGTTCTCAATCTCTTGTCTGCAAGTTCATCTCTAATCTGTCTCACTTCAGTAATACTTACACCTTGTCCTACTTGTTTGAGACCACTTGGTCCTGATATATTGAGATAACTACTATCATGTTGTAAAACTTGCTGCCTAATATAGCCCGGTGTATTAATATTGGATATGTTGTGTCCTGTAACTTGTAATCCTTTTTGACTCGCTACAAGACCAGATACCATCTTACCTAAACTTGGGATTGATGACATATTTTCTCTCCTTTACTGTTTGGTATCAAAAAAACTTTTATTCTGTTCTCCTGTATAACTACCAGGTCGACTATAATTTGCACTCGGTCCTGCTATTCTTGTACTTCTAAGTGCATTTACTGTAAAATCTACAAACTCTAAAGACTGTTTAATGATCATTTCATTTATAGCATTTTGTTTTTTTAATTGTTCTATTGTTGCTAGTATTGCTTCTCTTAACTTTATTAAATCTTTTGTGGCATCTACTTTTTCACCTAGTTTAGTCACAATCTTTGTAACGGTTACATCTTTATATTGTAAGCCTGTAACCAAAGCAATATCTTTGATTACAGACTCTCTCTTTTTGTCTAACAAATTAACTCTACCTATAAACTCTTCTTCTCTGTGTACAATTTGTGTGAGTAGCTCTAACTCTTTTTTTGTAACAGCATCGGTTTTATAGGTAGCTAGGGTAAGTAGGCCTTCATAGCATTCTTTTTGCTGCTCTAGTATATCTACTAAGTCGTATATTATTCCTGCCATTTTGTCTCCTTAACCCTTTATGTCCAGCCTACTTATAATTTTTTCACTTACTGCTTTGGCATCAATTGTGTAAGTTCCTGATTTGATCTGCTCTTTAATAGCTGCTACTTTTTCTGCTCTTACATCTGGTGAAGCTTTTGCTGCTTTATGAGCATTTTGGATCTCTAATGCCTGTGGCGAAAAAATAACCTCATCTTTTTGGTTTGCCTTCACCTTTTGTACAGGTGCTATAGACTGTGACTTATACATTTCAGTAATACTACTCATTTTATTAATTCTCATGGTATCCCTCCTTAACTCATCTTCCTATACGTATATATTATATCGGTTTTTTGAATCTTTACTTTAGTTAAACAAAATAAAAGGTCTGCCTTATTAAGTATTTCTTAATAAAACAGACCTTTTATCTTATTCAACTTATGCTGCTTTTTCAGGTGTTACTTGTTGAAGTAACGCTTCAAATTCCACTGCATTAAAGTATGCTGTATTCTCTTTTAATTCAACTTGAACATCAAGATTACCTTCTAAAACAACATTTGCATCTTGACCTTCACGAGTTAATTTATAATTTGTTTGTCCTACGTTTAGGACTACTTTAACATTATCTTTTTTAAGTACAATTTCTTTTGTATCCGCTACATAAAGTACTTTAAATCCTGCTTGTTCTGCGTATGTTCTAATTGCTACAACATTTGCTTCTACTACTTCTTCTTTTGTTCCATTTGGCTCATCTGTTACAGTCATTCTTGTTTCTACTTTACCTGCTACTGTACCAAGTTCAGCTACGTAGTCAAGTAAAATATCCATAAGTGTATTGTACTCAGCCTTTACTGGATATGCTTTAAACATTTCATAGCCATCTCCACCCGCAGCCATGAAATCATTTGTTACGACTGTATAAAGTTTATCTAACTGTAAGTCCTCTCCAGCAATTTTAATATTGCTAATGCGGTTACCTACAGCTTCTTGTGTATGTAATGTAAATGTAATTCCTGCTGTATGAGGGAATGCACCTTTTTGCTCTGGGTACTCACTTACACCATGTTCAAGTGCAGCTTTAATATCACTACCTTTAATCTCTTTTACCATAACTGTGTTTCCGAATGGGAATACAGTTACTACATGATTCATTGTAATATCACCAGCTGGAATTGATGCTCTAATTCCACCACCATTTGTGATAGCCATTTGTGCACCTGTTTCTTTGATCATAGCATCTGTTGCTAATTGTCCAAGATTTGTTTCTCCTGTTCTTACATTAGCTCTTTCACCATCTAAATCAACACTTGTTTTTCCTACTACTTTATCAAGCACTGCTTTTTGTGCTTCTTCTACTTTTGCAATCTCTTCTTCTACAGTTTGTTTAGCCTCTACTTCAGCTAACTCTGCATAAGCAACTAATTGGCTTGATTTACTGATTACTTTACCCGCTTCAACAACAAGTTCAACTTGTCCTATGTTGTTAAGCTTTTCTCCTGTACTTACAATAAGTGTATCCTCTACTTCACGACCTTCAGGTAATGTTGTATGACTATGTCCATCTACGATAACATCGATACCCTCTACTGCTTTTGCTACTACATCTGATGTATCCACACCTTCATCAAGACCTAAGTGTGATACCATAATCACTACATCCACTTGCTCTGTTTCTTTTAACGTTTTTACTGTTTTTTCTGCTGATGCTACGATTTCATTAAACTCGTAACCTTTTACATTGTTTGGATGAGTCTTGAAATATGTTTCTGGAGTTGTAAGGCCAAAAATCCCTACTTTTACTCCTTCGAATTCTTTTACTATGTATGATTTGAATACTTCTTTTCCTTCAACTGTTTCAATGTTTGCTGAAAGCATCGGGAAGTTAAGTTTTTTACTAAGTTCTAAAAGATTATCTGTTCCAAAATCAAACTCGTGGTTTCCTGGAACCATTGCATCATACCCTACTTGATTGATGATAGATACAATACTATGTCCTTTTTCAAGATTTGCAACCGGAAGTCCTTGGAACATATCCCCCGCATCTAATACTAGCACATTATTTTCTTGCTTTAATTGCTCTACATATGTTGCCATTTTTCCAAATCCAATAATAGCCTTGCCATCACTTTTTATATTAGCATGTGTATCATTCGTATGAAGCAAAGTGATTGTAGTTTGTTCTGCTCCAAAAACTGGGATAATCATACATACTAATAATGATAAAATCAACATACTTAATTTTACTTTTTTCATTTTAGCACCCTTTCTATTATTAAAATCTAATTACTTTCTTTCATAATATACCATATAATTCCTTATTAAACAACTTTTTTCGAACTTTTATTCTCTTATTTATCATAAAGTTCGCTTGATTTAGATAACAAAAAAGCAGGCTTCCACCTGCTTTCATTTCCTTACTTTAGTTTCCCCCAAGAATCTCATTTTAGCTCTTGAATCTTGATTTTCTTTAGGGATTTGAGTTTTAAATCCTTCACTCATTTGATTTAAGCCTGCTACTAAGTACATACTACACTCTTTACAATAACGACCTGTTCGTATAACTGCACCACATCTCTCACATGGTAAGCCAATAGGTGAAGATGCTGATACTTCTAATCTGCCTTCTCTAATAAAGCTTTCTATCATTTGAATGGAAACTCCAGTCTCCTCATAGACTTCTTGAATTTGTGCACCTGGATAAGTTTTTAAGAAATCTTTAACCTTCATAAACATTTCTTCTTCTCTTTTAAGACAGTGTGGACAAATCGACTTTCCAGATACATACTGAAATAAGTTTTTACATCTTTTACATGACT
>JBOFPL010000020.1:0-3914 GCA_051659885.1 Cellulosilyticaceae bacterium | reverse complement strand
CCATCAAATCTCTCGTCGGAAATGATTATAACTGTAGGTGATGTAAAAACATTTACATGTCTAAATCCTCTAGAGTTACATATTCTCAGTACAGTATCTTCAACTCTATAAGTCTCTGCACCATTTCGAAGCATAAGTTCCCCTGCAAAAAGAGCAAGTCTAAAAAGATCTTTTTTTCTTTCAAGATCTGTATTAAATTCTTGATCCAAAAGCTGCACCTCCTAATGAATTATTAATATAAAGATTATAACAGAGATTTAAATATTTACATATATTTCTTTTTTAAAAAGATTGTTAAAAAGTTAGGATATTAATTAGCTTTCAGTAATATATAAATAATAGGTAATATTAAAAATAGTTTGCCTAAAATAAGAGTTTTAAAACTAGTATACATAAATTTTATTTGTAAAATAAGGAGGAGTAAGAGAATGTTTGAAAATTTAAAAAAAGTTGACCCTCAAATTTATGCAAGTATGGAAAGAGAATTAGTTAGACAACAAAGAAATATAGAGTTAATAGCTTCTGAAAATATAGTATCTATGGCAGTTATGGAAACTATGGGAAGTCACTTAACAAATAAATATGCAGAAGGTTATCCATCAAGAAGATACTATGGTGGATGTGAGCATATAGATGAAATAGAAAGTTTAGCAATAGAAAGAGTTAAAGAAATATTTGGTGCAGATCATGCTAATGTTCAACCTCATTCAGGGGCAAACGCTAACATGGGGGTTTACTTTGCTATATTAAAGCCAGGTGATAAAGTTATGGGAATGAATTTATCTCAAGGTGGACATTTAACTCATGGTTCTCCAGTGAATATATCAGGTCAATATTTTGACTTTACAGAGTATGGTGTAAGTACAGATGATGGAAGAATAGATTATGATAATGTTAGAAAATTAGCTCATGAGATTAAACCTAAGTTAATAGTTGCAGGTGCAAGTGCATATCCAAGAGAAATAGATTTTAAAAAGTTTAGAGAAATAGCTGATGAAGTAGGAGCTATGTTAATGGTAGATATGGCTCATATTGCAGGGCTTGTAGCTGCAGGACTTCATCAAAATCCATGTGAAGTTGCAGACTTTGTAACAACAACAACTCATAAAACATTAAGAGGTCCTCGTGGAGGAGTAATACTTTGTAAACAACAATATGCAAAAGCTATAGATAAAGCTATGTTCCCAGGAACTCAAGGTGGTCCATTAGAGCATGTAATTGCATCTAAAGCAGTTGCTTTCAAAGAAGCATTAGAGCCAGAATATAAAGAGTATCAAGCTCAAGTAGTTAAAAATGCAAATAGGTTGGCTGAAGAATTATTAAAAAGAGATTTTAAATTAGTAAGTGGTGGAACTGATAACCATTTAGTATTACTTGATTTAACTAACAAGAATATAACAGGAAAAGAAGCTGAAAAAAGATTAGATGAAGCTTATATAACTGCAAATAAAAATACTATACCGTTTGATCCTAATGGAGCATTGGTTACTAGTGGTATAAGAATAGGTACACCAGCTGTAACAACAAGAGGTATGGTTGAAGATGATATGGCTAATATAGCAGAAGCTATAGATTTATGTTTAACTCATAATAAGGAAGAAGAAGCTAGACAAATAGTTGTTAATTTAACTAACAAGTATCCTTTATATGAAGAATACTCAATATTTGCTTAAGAATTTTATATGTAGAATATAGTTAAAAATTTGGCTATCTAAAAGTGATTCAATGATTGGAAAATCTCTTTTAGATAGCCTTTTATAATTTTCTAAATATTGATATTAAAGGGAATGATGATGAATAGAATTATATAGAGAAATAATAAGGAAGTTTATAGGAGGATGATTATGAGAAATATCAGAGTGGGTATTTGGGGATTTGGTGCTATGGGAAGTGGCATGGCAAAAATGATACTTAAAAAAAAAGGTATAGAAATATGTGGTATATGTGATAAAAATCCTAATATAGTAGGAAAAAGTATTTATGATGTTTTGGGTGTTGAAAAAGGTGAAAGGAAAGATGTGCTAGTAAACCCTAATGCTGAAGATGTATTCAAAGAAGATTACATAGATATAGCTCTTTTAGCAACTGATTCATTTACTAAAAATGCATTTGAAAAAATTAAGTTTATAGTAGAAAGAAAAATAAATGTTATATCTACGGCTGAAGAAATGTCTTATCCAGATGCTCAAGAGCCTAAATTGGCTAAAGAGATAGATAGATTAGCTAAGGAAAATGGGGTATCAGTTTTAGGTACTGGAATCAATCCAGGATTTGTTTTAGATTTATTAATACTAGCTTTGACAGGAACATGTGAGAGTGTAGATTATATAAAGGCTTCTAGAGTAAATGATTTATCTCCTTTTGGTAAGGCTGTTATGGTTGAACAAGGTGTTGGATTAACTAAGGAAGCTTTTTTAAATGGAGTGGAAAATGGATCTGTAGCAGGGCATGTAGGATTTCCTGAGTCTATAAAAATGATTGCTGATGGTATTGGATGGAATTTAGAAAAAGTTGAGCAAACTAGAGAGCCTATTATGAGTAGTGTTTATAGAAAAACTGATTATGTGGAAGTTGAAGCAGGTAATGTTGCAGGATGTAGACAGTGTGGAGTAGGAATTGTAGATGGAGAGATTAAGATAGATATGGAGCATCCACAACAAGTGTTACCTCACTTGGAAGATCAATCTACAGGGGATTATATAAGTATAAAAGGAATTCCGAATATTGATTTACAAATAACTCCTGAGATTCCTGGTGGAGTGGGAACTATTGCTATGTGTGTGAATTGTATACCTCATGTTATAAATGCTAGAGCTGGGCTTAAAACTATGTTAGATATACCTGTACCAAGAGCAATCCTAGGAGATATGAGAGAATTAATTGAAGTGAACCTTTAAGCGGAGCTTTAAATCTTTGGCGCTCCGAGAATGATATAGTTGCTTCCTACACACGAAGTACGATGATGCGTGTACTTCCAGTGTTTCGTCAGTCAACTATATCATTCTCTTCGCTGCGTGATTTAATCACTACGCTTAAATCTACTTACAATTAGCGTATAGGAGGGGAGATGAAATATGAAGGCTAAGAAGGGTGATTTTGTTAGAGTTCATAGTGTTGTTTTAGATGCAATTGATAGAGCTCCATCTGTGCCAGAGGATACTAGGTGTGTTCCTTTGGAGATGTGGGTTAAGGGTTTTGTCCAAGGTGATGCTGAGATTGGTGATTTGGTTAGTGTTGTTACTATGACTGGTAGAGTTGTAGAGGGAATTTTAGTTGAGGTTGAGCCTTGTTATAGTCATGGATATGGGAAGTTTGTTCCTGAGATTTTAGAGATTGGTATACAGGCAAGGGAGATTTTGTTTGGAGGTGATGGTATTGAGTAGAGATTGTAGTTTTGAGGCTGTTACTTCTAGGAAGAATGAGATTATGAAAAATGCTATAGGTATGGATTATTCTTTGTTTGAGTCTGGGTCCATAGCTTTTGACTATGAGCGTATGATGAGTGAAATCGGTTATTCTTTGGAAAAGGTTAGAGAGATTCAAGGTAAGTTTGCAGTGGGTAATACTCCTGTTATAGAGTTGAGAAATTTAACTGCATTGGCTAGAAAATGCACAGAAGCTGGTAAGGGTGCTAGGATTTTTATAAAGGATGAGGCTAGTAATGCTTCTGGGAGTTTTAAGGCTAGAAGAGCTGCTAATGCAGTTTATCATGCTAAGAAATTAGGCTATAAAGGTGTTATTGCAGCTACTAGCGGAAATTATGGTGCGGCTGTTGCTTCTCAGGCTGCTATGCAAGGGTTAAAGTGTATTATTGTTCAAGAATGTTTTGATAGTGGTGGTGTTGGGCAACCGGAGATTATAGAAAAAGCTAGGAAGTGTGAGGCTTATGGTGCTGAGGTTGTTCAGTTAACAGT
>JBOFPL010000019.1:0-2828 GCA_051659885.1 Cellulosilyticaceae bacterium | reverse complement strand
TGAGACAAGAGAAGGGATCATGACAAGATATTATGCAGGGGGAAGTACCCTTTCACAAGATAAAAAGACATTATATCTCTTTGTATATGATACACCTCAAGAAAGTATTTGCCTAAAGGGATTATCAACGCCTATTAAGCGTGTATCTGTACTGCATACAGGAAAAGAATTAACCCATGAAATGCATGGTGGAGTACCTTGGTTCAACATTCCAGGGACGACATGGATTAATATCAACCCAGAAGATGCACATGAACATATCACAGTTGTAAAGGTAGAGTTAGAAGATGAAATTGATATGTATGGTGGAGCAGGGGAAGTTGTTACACACAACTAGGAGGAGTGAAGATGAGTATAAGAATTCCTAAAACAATGATAGATTTTAACCCGCCAGTATATATGTGTAAAAGAGCAACTAGACCTTTTGTATTGGATGGCAATATAGAAAAGGAATTTTGGGCAGATGCACCTTTTACAGGAGTCTTTTTGGACATAGAAGGTTCTCATATGCCAACACCTAGATATGTCACCAGAGCGAAGATGCTATGGGATGATGAAAACTTCTATTTTGGAGCTGTATTAGAAGGTGATGAAATTTGGGGGACATTAGAAGAAAGAGATAGTGTTATCTTTCTAGATAATGACTTTGAAATTTTCATTGATCCAGATTCGGATACCCATGCTTATTATGAGTTTGAAATGAATGCGAAGAATACGGTATGGGATTTACTACTCACTAAACCTTATAGGGATGGAGGAAAGCCCGTCAATGCTTTTGATATACAAGGTATGCGGACTGCTGTACATATTGAGGGAGAACTGAATAATCCAAAGGCAGATAATAAAAGGTGGATGATAGAAGTAGTCATGCCATTTGAAGTACTTAAACAATGTGCCAATCCAAGTAGAGTGCCCGAGTTTGGGGAGTATTGGAGGGTTAATTTTTCTAGGGTACAGTGGCAAGTAGATATCACAGAAGAGGGATATACAAAACGCATTAACCCAGGAACCAATAAACCTTATCCAGAGGATAATTGGGTATGGGCACCAACTGGTGTTATTAATATTCACTACCCAGAACTATGGGGATTTGTTTTCTTTACAGATAAAGAGGAGTGCTATGAAATTCCTGAGTGTGAAAAAATCAAATGGGAACTGAGAAGACTTTATTATAATGAGCATGAACATTTTGACAGATACGGCAAGTTTACGACTAACTTTGAGGAGATGAAAGGGGAATGGGGATACACCATTAAACCCTGTATTGAAATGACTAAAAATAGCTTTGAGATCTCGGCACTCAATGAGAAAGGCACACAAGAGATTTCAATTTTCTCTGATGGTCGTACTGTAGTTAGGCCGGTAAACACATAAAGGGTCAAGGCTTGGAGAAGGGAGAAGAACGGTTGAGAAGAAAAAAAGAAGTAACAATGCAAGCTATAGCGGATGAATTAGAAATTAGTAAAGTAACCGTTTCAAAGGCTCTTAATGATAAAGAGGGAGTAAGTGATGAACTGAAACTTAAGATTAAGCAGATAGCAGAAGCAATGGGATATAAGAAAAGTAACATAGACGCTACAGAGGAAAATGAAAGCCCTAAATACATAGGGATTATGGTGAAAGAAAAGTATGTGAATAGTGAAGAAAGAGTCACTTTCTACCTGAAGTTTTATCAAAAATTAGCTAGTCAGCTCAATGCAAAAGGGTATATGTGTAATTTATTTACATTAAAAAGTGAAGGCAAGCAAGAGAGAGAGCTTCCTAAGCTTTTTTTAGAAACACCTATCCATGGTGTAATTGTGATAGGGAATATACATAAGGAATATATAAGTGCTATAAGAGGACTAGATATTCCTATGGTATTTCTAGATTTTTACGATTCGGACAATAATATAGATTGTGTACTGACAGACAATTATTATAGTGCTTATGAAATTACAAATTACTTAGTTAAAAATGGCCATGAAAAAATTGGATTTGTAGGCAATATAAATGCCACAAGTAGTATTCAAGATAGATTTTTAGGTTATTATAGGTCACTATTAGAAGCCAAGTTAGAAATCAGAACACACTGGGTGATATCAGATCGGGATGAAGAGGGGGAAGCAATAGCATTTATCCTGCCACAAGAAATGCCTACAGCTTTTGTGTGTAATTGTGATGATACAGCCTATAAATTCATTAATCACCTAAAAAAACAAGGCTATAAGGTACCTGATGAAATCTCTATTGTAGGCTTTGATAATGATATTTATGCAGAGGTGTGTGAACCTAAACTGACTACTTTAGCAGTGGATGTGGAAACAATGACTCAGAAAGCTTCTACTTTAATGATTAGTAAAGTAGAAGAAGAAGTCACCGTTAAATCAACAAGGATTTTTGTAACTGGGGATATTATTTATAGAAACTCAGTTAAAAAGATAAATTAAAATGAGTTATAAAGGAGAATAATAAAATGGCGAAAATTATAGGCAATGCATTACCAAATATTCCGTGGCAAGACAGACCAGAAGGATGTATGGATCCTGTATGGAGATACTCAAATAACCCAGTCATTAAGAGAAATCATATTCCATCATCAAACAGTATTTTTAATAGTGCAGTAGTACCTTTTGAAGATGGATTTGCAGGGGTATTTAGATGTGATAGCAAATCAAGAAGTATGGATATCTTTGCTGGATTTAGTAAGGATGGTATCGATTGGCAAATCAATCATGAGCCAATCAGCTTTGAAGGAGACAATGAAGAAATCTTAAAAAGAGAGTATCGCTATGACCCAAGAGTATGTTGGATTGAAGATAGATATTATGTAACATGGTGTAACGGAT
>JBOFPL010000018.1:0-18961 GCA_051659885.1 Cellulosilyticaceae bacterium | reverse complement strand
TTATCAATTGTTTCCTTATCATTTGAATACAATGCTCTTACATCAATGCCACCCATTAATGCAATTTTATCTCCATAGTTTTTATGTATTCTTAAAAGATCCATACCTGCTTTAATCTCAATAACTTGCAAACAATCTATCCCAGCTTCTACCATATAGGGTAAAAGTGGTTCTACAAATCCACATGAATGCATGATGACAGGCAATCCTTTACCATGTGCATAGTCAATCGTCTGCTTATGCGAAGGCATAATCAATCTTCTATACATATCCGGTGACATAAATGGCCTTTCTTTAAATCCCATATCCTCATAATACCATATACCATCTGGATAGCCTTCTTCTTCAAATAATATCTTCTGAAGCTCTACTGTTAGTGAGGCATAAGTTTCTGCCATATCTGCTACCCACTCTGGATCTAGTGCCATTCCAATCAACATATTTTCATGTCCACAAACTGGATGGATACACTCAAATACATTTACCCCGCTCCATACAAAAAATCTACCCGCTTCTGCTGCCGCTTTTTTAGCTCTTCTGTATCCCTCAAAATTAATTCTTCTTCTATCAGGTATTAATAAGCTTTTTATCTGCTCCCAACCTTCTCTATCCACTACGGTAAATCCTACATGTTCTGGTGTTGTATCATGATGTTTATGCCTTTTTAAGATTGCACCATTACCATCTTTTATTGTTATTGTATCTTCATCTTCTGCCACTGTCTCTGGTATAAAGTCTAGATCTACTACCAAATTAAAAGCCCAGCACTCACTCATATCAAAGTTAAAGTGATCATCAAAATTTTCACCTTCTTTGATCTTCCCTTGTTCCATCCAGGCCTTATATGTATCTCCCCAAAAATGTTCATATAACCCTATTCTGTCTACTTCTTGATGATTGAGTATTCTTTGTATACGTTCTTTTCCATTCACACTTTTCACCCCTATCAATAGTATCTACTATTGATTATATACAATTTTCAGTCTTTTTCAATGCTTCTTTATTATATATTATTTTTCTGGATAAATAATTTCACAATTATTAAATTCCGCCTCTCTTTCTATTTCATCTAGCGGTTTTTCATCTGTAATTAAATAATCTATTTCATAATACTGTGCTAGCGTAAATTTAAATTTTTGATTAAACTTACTACTATCACAAAGCATTATACTTGTTTGAGCTTGTTTAATCATGTTCTGCTTAACAATTGACTGTTGTAAACTCGGTTCATAAAATCCACCTTCATCTATCCCCGTACAAGCCACAATGCATAAATCTAAATTAAATTGCTTGATATAATCTATAGCTGGCTCTCCTATAATAGCACTAGATCCTTCTCTCACATATCCTCCTACCATAAATATTTCTACTGTTGAATGGTGAATAAGATAATGAACTATTTCTATTCCATTAGTTACAACAGTTAAATTTTTATATTTTGTTAAGTTAGAACAAATTTGTAATGTTGTAGTACTGGCATCTAAAAAAATAGACATGCCATCTGTAATAAAATCTGTTACTAATTCTGCAATTATTTTTTTCTTATCTAGATTTTCTGCACTTCTTAACTTAAAATGTTTTTCTTTACTATTACTCACCAACAACCTTACATTCCCTTTATCCCTTTTAACTAGTCCCATCTCTTGTAAAGCAATAATATCTCTTCTGATGGTAGAAGAACTATAAGCTAATATCTCACATAATTTTTCTATTGATATATTTTTTTTCACCTTTAAAATTTCCAATATTTTTTCTTGTCTAATATTCACTTGGTCCCCCAATTTTCATAAATAATGAACTTTTTTTCATCATCTTACTCGATTTATGAAAAAAATTCAATATTTTATTCATGACTTTAAATTTTTTACTTAATTTATATAATGAATAAAAGGGAGCGTGATTAATTTGAAAAGAGAATTAGAACTATATGACATTTATCCAAAAACAGTAAAAGCTAACGAAGAAAGTACTCTTACCATCGAATCTATCGATTATAGTACTCACTTCGTAGAAGGACAATCCTATAAAGTAATGATTTTACCACTTTGCCAATCTATCTCTAACGTAGAAGGGGCAAGCTACTTTGTAGCTACACCAGTGGCTGCAAATAATCAATTAAAAGTTACATATGCCTTTGGCAATGAGCAAGAATATTATGTACGTATTTTAAAAGAAGACGATAGCATCCTTGTACAACTTTCTGTTTACGCTTTATTACCTGATTTATACAGCCGTAAACCTTACAAGGGTGATTTACATGTTCATACTTGTTTTTCTGATGGCAAAGAATCTCCTGAGTTTGTTGTAGCTAAGTATAGACAAAAAGGATTTGACTTCTTAGCCATCACAGACCACCACAAACATGCACCATCTCTTAGAGCGATTGAATCTTATAAAGATGCTGCTATTGCTGTAAAGCTTTATCCTGGTGAAGAGGTTCACGGATTAGATAACCATATTCATATCGTTAATTTTGGTGGAGAATATAGCGTAAACGAAATCTTCCAACAAGATCCTGATCTTTACTATAAAGAAGTTAGAGCTATCGAAGCAACACTTGACTGTCCAGAAGATATCAATACTTTTGAATATGCATCATGCCTTTGGGTTTATGATCATATCAGAAAAGGGAATGGACTTTCTATCTTTGCTCACCCACATTGGTTAGCAAATGTTTATCATGTAAGGGACACTATGTCTACTTACCAATTTGAGCAAAAACCATTTGATGCCTTCGAACTCCTTGGCGGACAATCTTCTATCGAAAATAATATGCAACTTGCTTTCTATAACGAAGCACGTGCTAAAGGAATTAATAATATTCCTATTGTAGGAAGTAGTGATTCCCACTCTGTTCTTTCTGGCAAGCTATTTGATGAGTTCAAGACTATCGTTCTTGCTCCAAGCAACGAAAAATCAGACATCATTGATTCCATCAAATCACAATACTCTGTTGCAGTTGAATCTTATCACGGAGAACATTACAAAGTACACGGTGACTACAGATTAGTAAGTTACATCATCTTTTTATTAAATGAGTACTTCCCTCTTCATGATGAGTTATGTTATGAAGAAGGTCGTGCTATGCTTAGCTATATTCGTAAGCAAGAAGGAGCTAAAGAACTTCTTGATATCCTTGAACCTAGAACAGCTAAGATGTTACAAAAATATTTTAATTAATCAAGTAGGAGACTTAAATCATGACTATCTCTAACCCTAAAATTCTAAAAAGACTTTTCATCATAGGTTGGATTGTTTATTTTACTTCTTATATCGGTAGATTAAACTATGCTGCTTCTATGATTCAAATTGGCCAGATTGAAGGTTACACCAGTTCTCAACTCGGTACAGTTGTAACTGCGCTATTCATTAGCTATGGGATTGGCCAATTAATCAGTGGGATACTCGGAGACCGCTACTCCCCTAGATTACTCGTTCTTACAGGTGTGCTAGGATGTAGCCTATGTAATTTATTTGTATATTTTTCTACAAGTTACTTACAGATTGTAGCCTCTTGGTTCCTAAACGGCTTTGCACTTTCTTTGATTTGGTCTCCTATGCTTAAATTATTTTCTAAACATATGCCAAAAGATTATTTACGTCAATGCTGTTTTAATATTCAAACCTCTGTAGCACTAGGCACTTTCTTTACCTACCTATTTTGCTCTTTTATGGTTGCTCTCTTTAACTGGAGAATTATTTTCTTATGTTCAACTATTTTACTGGTTATCGTAGGTATTTTGTGGCAAATCATTGTTAAACAAATTGAAACTCATGCGATGACTTATTCTACCGAAGAAATAACTACTACTGAAGAAGTTGCTGCTACGACCATAGCTACACCTTCAAGTAAAGGTATCTTATTAACTTCAGGTCTTATAATCATCCTTGTTGCAATATTTGTTATGGGCTTCTTGAAGGATGGCATTATGACTTGGGTTCCGCAGTACATCACAGATACTTTTGGCACAAATGCTTATTTTTCAATCTTCTTATCTGCCTTTTTACCACTTATTAATTTAACAGGTATCTATGCTGGTAAGTTCTTAAATGATAAAAATGGCAATGATGATCTTAAAACAACTATTATTTTCTATATAGTTAGTGCAATAAGCCTCATTTTGCTTGTGTTGTTTGGAGAAGTAAACATCATTTTATCTGTTGTGTTATTTGCTAGTGTAACCTCTTGTATGTTAGGCATCAACACAATCCTGATCAGTGTACTTCCTACCTACTTTGCTAAATACAATAAAATTTCAACCATTTCAGGTCTCACAAACTCTATTACTTATCTAGGTAGCTCAGTTTGTGGTTATGGACTAGGAAGCTTAGCAGAAAACTTTGGCTGGACAACAACAATTGTGTTACTTTCTTTTACTGCCATAGTAGGTATCATAGCTTGTGTCGTAGCTAAACCATTATGGACTAAATTTAAAACTCAAGTTTAATTTTAAAATAGAGACTTGTCACATTTAATGACAAGTCTCTATTTTTATTCTTGATTGGCTAACTTTTTATATGTCTCATATCTTTCTTTCGCATGTGCCTCAGCTTGTTCAAATAGCATTTCAGCTTGCTCTGGGAATTGCTGTGCAAGTGCAGCATATCTTACCTGCCCCATTATGAATTCTCTAAAACTTCCTTTTGGTTCTTTTGAATCTAAAATAAATGGATTCTTACCTTCTGCTTTAAGCAGTGGATTATATCTATAAAGATGCCAATACCCAGACTCTACAGCTTTTGTAATATTAGCCATACTCCTTCCCATACCTTCTTTGATACCATGACTGATACATGGTGCATAAGCTATAATAATAGATGGCCCTGGATAAGCTTCTGCTTCCATAATCGCTTTGATTAATTGATTATTATTAGCATTGATTCCAACTTGTGCAACATACACATTGCCATAACTCATCATCATACGACCCAAATCTTTTTTACCTGATTTTTTACCTGAAGCTGCAAATTTAGCAATAGCCGCAGTAGGTGTAGATTTAGACGCTTGTCCTCCTGTGTTAGAATAGATCTCTGTATCAAACACTAGTACATTAACATCTTCACCTGATGCTAGTACATGATCTAATCCACCATATCCAATATCATATGCCCAGCCATCTCCTCCAAGTATCCACTGAGATCTCTTCACCAAATAATCTTCTTTTTCCTTAATACTTATGAGTAGCTTATTGGCTTTTTCATCTGAAAGATTGGCTTGACTGAGTGCTTCTACTAGCTGACTACTTGCACATTTAGAAGCTTCTCCATTATCTTTATTCGCTAACCAATTTTCCATAGCTGCTTTAAGGCCACTGTCTAGATTCATTCCAATTAGCTCATTCATTTGCTCTGCAAGCTGTTCTCTTATTTGTTTTACACCAAAATACATACCATAACCATATTCAGCATTATCTTCAAAAAGTGAGTTTGCCCAAGATGGTCCTTTTCCTTCATGATTACAAGTATATGGTGTAGAAGGTGCAGAGCCACCCCAAATAGATGAACATCCTGTAGCGTTAGCAATCATCATGCGCTCTCCAAATAGTTGCGTTACTAACTTAATATAAGGTGTTTCTCCACATCCACCACATGCTCCAGAAAACTCAATAAGTGGTGTTTTAAACTGACTGTCTTTCACTGTTTTGCCAGCCACTAAATCTCCCTTATAGGAAATCTTACTCACCGCATATTCCCAATTTGGCACTTCAGCAGGTGCCTGTGTTGCTAGTTTCTTCATGACTAATGCTTTTTCTTTAGCTGGACAAATATCCGCACAGTTGCCACATCCTGTACAGTCCATAGGACTTAACTGCACTCTATAACCAAGTCCCTCTAATCCTTTTCCTAAGGCTTTCTTAGTCTCAAATGTTTGTGGTGCTTGTGTCATTTCATTTTCATTCACTAAAAATGGCCTAATACATGCATGTGGACAAATATATGCACATTGATTACATTGGATACAATTAGCAGCTATCCATTCAGGTACATTAACCCCTACTCCACGTTTTTCATAAGCTGCTGTTCCAGATGGGAAAGTACCATCTTCTCTACCATTAAAAGCACTTACAGGTAGATTATCTCCTTCTTGTGCTTCCATAGGTCTCATAATGTTTGCTACAAATTCTGGTTCATTTGCCACGCCTGCTGCTTCATCTGTAGCACTTTCCCAATCTGGTGGAATTTCTACCTTAACCGCTGCCTTAACACCTTCTTCAATTGCTGCATAATTCATTTGAATAACTTTTTCACCTTTTTTGCCATAAGCTTTAACTACTGCCGCTTTTAGATAACCTACTGCTTCCTCTTCGGAAATAATATTGGTTAACTTAAAGAAAGCACCTTGCATAATCATATTGATACGATTACCTAATCCTATACTTTCTGCAATCTTAGTTGCATTGACAATATAAAACTGAGCTTGACGCTTAGCTAATTCTCTTTTCATTTGAGCTGGCAACCGCTTATCTAACTCTGCTGCATCCCATTGACAGTTAAACACAAAAGTTCCACCTACTTTAAGATCTTTTACTAAATCATAGCTTCTTACATAAGATTGATTATGACAAGCAATATAATCTGCTTCTTCTACTAAATAGGTTGATTTAATAGGTGTTTTACCAAAACGAAGATGAGATGTTGTCAATCCACCTGACTTTTTGGAGTCATACGCAAAATAGGCCTGTACATACATATCAGTATGCTCACCAATAATTTTGATTGCCTGTTTATTAGCACCTACTGTTCCATCTGATCCAAGTCCCCAGAACTTACATCTCACCGTCCCTTGTGGGGCTGCGTTAATCGTTTCTGTTTTTTCCAATGAAGTATTTGTCACATCGTCTACAATTCCTATTGTGAATCCATTTTTCGGATTAGATTGTTTAAGATTTTCAAATACACTCTGTATATCTGTTGGTGTGGTATCTTTAGAGCCTAATCCAAAACGTCCTCCAATAATAAGTGGTGCATTTGGTACTTCATAATAACAATTACGTATATCTAAGTAAAGTGGCTCCCCAATTGCTCCTGGTTCTTTTGTACGGTCAAGTACAGCTATACGCTCTACACTCGTTGGCATAATGTCTAAGAAATGTTTCATAGAAAACGGTCTATAGAGATGGATTTTTACTAATCCATATTTTTCACCTTTTGCATTAAAGTAATCAATGGTTTCTTCTATCGTTTCACATACAGATCCCATTGCAACTAAAACATGTTTAGCATCTGGTGCACCATAATAATCAAATAAACCATATTCTCTACCGGTTAATTCACCTACTTTACCCATGTACTCTTCTACTATACCCACAATATTCTCGTAGAATGGATTAGAAGCTTCTCTTGTCTGGAAGTAAATATCCGGATTCTGCGCAGTCCCCCTAATAACAGGTCGATTGGGTGATAAAGCTCTATCACGGAATGCTTTCAGTGCTTCTTCATCTATTAATCCTGCTAAATCTTCATACTCTAATGCCTCTACCTTTTGTATCTCATGAGAAGTTCTAAACCCGTCAAAAAAATGAACAAAAGGTAATCTCCCTTTGAGAGCCGCTAAATGTGCTACTGGTGCCAAATCCATAACTTCTTGCACAGATCCTGTTGCAAGCATTGCACATCCAGTAGCTCTTGCTGCCATAACATCTTGATGATCCCCAAATATACTGAGTGCTTGTGCCGCTAAAGCACGTGCACTGACATGAAATACACCAGGTAGTAACTCACCCGCTACCTTATACATATTAGGAATCATAAGTAATAACCCTTGTGAAGCTGTAAATGTAGTCGTTAGTGCTCCTGCTTGGAGTGCACCATGGAAAGTTCCAGCCGCTCCTGCTTCTGATTGCATTTCTATTACACGTACTTGTTGATTAAATATATTTTTTCTACCATTTGCCGCCCATTCATCTACAACTTCAGCCATGGTAGATGAAGGTGTAATAGGATAAATAGCCGCTACATCTGTATAGGCGTATGCTACGTAAGCCGCAGCAGTATTACCATCTACTGTCATTTTAATTCTTGCCATCTTTTAGCCACCTCTCTTATAATTTACTTCCGTTATCAACCCATTCTTTAGCATTGATTGTATTTGTAACAGAAGGAACACTGACTTTAGCTTCTCCTATCACTTTCTCAGTATCAATCCATGCTGCAGTGTTTTCACTATGCACTGCATCTGTATTATTCAGTCTTTTGTTTCCCGCTCCTGTTAACACATTTTCTTTATTCAAAGGCATGCGATCACCATCCTTACTCTACACTTGTAGAGGTATTTTTTATTATGACAAGTTTATGTTTTCCCTTTCTTTACTGTTGTATTCAGCAAAGAAAAAAGGATTATAACCTTTTCATCTGGTTATAATCCTCATGCACTTATTTTTCTATTAAAAACTTACTTATTTCACCTGTATAAAAAACAGATAATCTATGCAGCGCTCTTGTTCCTGCAATATACAGAAGCTGTTTATCAAACTTGTTATGATATGCCTTATTGTTTGCATCATAGACAATAACTGCATCATATTCTAATCCTTTTGCCATATAAATAGGCATGATTAATACACCTTTTTCAAGGTATGTGTCCTCTTCTGACACTAATTTAATCGCTATATACTCTCTTAGTACTTTGTGCACCTGTATGGACTGTTCCTTTGTCTTACATAAAATAGTAATGGTTTCATAACCATTTTCTCTATATTGCTTCACTTGTTGTAAAATCTGATCTTGTAAATCTTTTTCATCGATACATCCACTTATAATTGGTTTTTCATCATGTCTTTCAACTGCAATACACTCTGTAGAGTCCCCTCTTAATTTTTGATTGAATTGATTAATCTCATAAGAAGATCTATAACTTTTAGTCAAAGATAATTTGAGTGCTTTTTTCGCTCCTAATAGGCGAATAACATCTTCATATAATGCTTCACCTGCATCTTTCTCTATAGTTTGGCAAACATCACCCAACACTGTGTACTGTGCACTTTTGAAAATCTCTCCAAATACTTTGTAATGCATTGGATAATAATCTTGTGCTTCATCAATCAGTACTTGTTTGATGGATGTATACTTATTACTTCCTTCTATTTTCAACTTCAAATAAAGTAGCGCTACCCCATCTTCATAGGCAATGCTTTCCTCTCTGATTCCTTTGAGTGTACGTGCTTTGATAGTTTTTATTTCCTTAGGTAGCTTTAGCCCTTTACTTAACTTATCAAAAAGTTCTTCATCCTTAAATAAACACTCATACAGTTTAATCATATCTACCTTTGTAAACTTTCTAAGTATATTTAATACACCCTGCTTTTGCCTATTAATCAAATACTTACTCTTATTTTCTTCTTCAAACTCATAGCCACCTTTTTGTTCTAGGTAAGTTTCAATGACTTTTCTCTTCTTTTGTTGTAATGGCTCTAATTTATCCATCATCATTTGTTCTATACGATTAAGCCTTTTTGCTATAGGTAGTTTAATTTTATTATTAAGAAATTGACTTTTTAAAAGATGTTTATTTTCTACAATTTTCCCGTCATAATAAATATCTTCAAATTGAATCATCTGTCTTTCAAAATGCTCTACTAAACGATCTAACAGGATAATAAACTCGTTAGATCCTTTGAATTCTATATTTTTTCTCATCTGATTTCTTTGTTTATGATTGATTACATGCTCTAGCTGACTCATTCTGCTACGCATACGCAAACGCTCTCCAAAATACTGTTCAAACATTTCCTCTAGCGTAAGGTGTAAAACATTTTCCTCACCTAATTCAGGTAGGACGCTAGAAATATACTCTCCAAATAAATTATTAGGTGAGATAATTACAATATTATTATGTGTTAATCCTTCCTCTAATCGATCATACAGTAAAAATGCTACTCTATGCATCGCAATAGAAGTTTTTCCACTTCCTGCTACTCCCTGTACAATTAGCAAATCATTTTCTTTATTTCTAATAATTTGGTCTTGCTCTTTTTGAATCGTCTCTACGATATTCTTCATTTTACTCGAAGCATTTTTCCCTAGTGCTTGCTGTAAGATTTCATCAGTTATCGTTAAGCTACAATCAAAGAAGTACTCTAAATGCCCTTTTTTAATCTCATATTGCCTCTTAAGAGAAACTTTACCGTCGATCTGACCACAAGGTGCCATATAATTTGCTTTGCCTACTTCATTTCTATAAAAAATACTTGAAATAGGTGCTCGCCAATCATACACCAAAACCTCATAGGTATCATCATCCATAATATTACCATATCCAATATAGATTTTTTCTTCATCCTCTTGCTCTTCAGCAAAATCAAATCTTCCAAAGTAAGGCTTTTCTATCATACTTTCATACTTTCTAAGTTTCTCTAGCTTATGTTTATACTGAGATGACTCTATAGCTTCCATAGTCATATATTGATTTAACTCAATTATCCTATCAAACTCATCTGCATGTTTAGAACCTTCTGACCACATCTCTTTTCTTAACTCTACTAAGTTTTGTTTCTGATGTTTGACATGTCCTCCACTTAGCTCAATCTGTTCTTCCAAAAAATTAATAACTCTCTCTAAGTAAGCTGATTCCTCTTTAAATATTTCTTCATATTGGCTCATACACTGCCTCCACTTCTAAAAAATACTCATAACTGTTCCCATAACCATACCTAGTAAAGCTCCTAACCAAATAATCGCCTTTAACTCTTTACCCATAATTTCAAAAATAATTTTCTCTAATTCCACCATGTCAAATGCTTTAATTTTATCTTCCACAATCTTTGGTATATCCACTGCATTTAACATACTTGTAAGCTGATTTTCTATAATTTGATGATATTGCTTAATAAGCACATACTTAATTTTAGGAAGTTCACTTTCTAGATTTTCTGCAATTTGTCCGATTGGCATATCTAATAAAGCATCACCTTCTTGATTAACTACATCCTCTATAAGCTCACCAGCTTTTTCTCTGATCATTTCATTAATAATTTGCTCTAGCTTCACCTTCGCTGTATCTATCAGACTATCATTAAGAAACATTGCCAACGCGCCTAAATTCCCTTTTATCTCATGACAAGCACTTTCAGCTAATACTCCTCCAAGTTCTAAGTCTACAATTTTCCCATAGGCTACATCTGAAATTTTTCCTTTAATAGCATCCGAAAAAGTATCTACTGTTTTTTTATTTGCTAAATCATAAAGTACTTCTCTTATCGTCTCTTCTTTCCCTTTTTTAGATAAAAACCATTCATTAATACTTCGCTCTAACTTTACATTCATTTCTTGTGAAAGTAGATTTTCTCTAAGTGTTTCTTGGTTAATAAGCTCCTTACCTACCACTTGCCCTATCGTATGTGCTATACGATCTCTTTCTTTTGGAATAATTCCTGGTGTGAAAGGTACGCGTTTCCCCCATATATATACTGGATTAAAAGGTCTAAATAGCATTTTAATAGCTATCCCATTTGTAATATATCCTATGATTCCACCTACTAGTGGACCTATTAATAACTCAATATTCATCTTGTGCCTCCTGCTAATTTTTCATTAGTCTCCCATTATATCATTTTTCGCGAAAAACTCCTACAGATAAATCTTGCGTTACCTGTAGGAGCTCTTCTCATTATTGACTGATTATCTACTTCTTAATGCAGTATATGCTGCATGAATTTCTTCTAGTTCGATTTGATTAAATTTTTTTGCTAAATATCTAGATTGCTCTATTCTTTTAACTGATTTTGCTACTTGTTCTTCAAATACATCAATCTCACGAATGCCTGCACCCTTAGTTACATCTATTCTTCTTCTAATACTCATAATATCACTAATGAGTTGCTCTTTACTACCTTGCATATAAATCCTCCTCATTTCAAACATCACTATCTTCGAAAAGATACGTTTTTTATTGTATCATATCTTTTTATTTTTTTATACGTTAAATTATCATCCTCTTACCCTTTAACTTATTCTCATATATAAAAAGCCTAATATATCATAGCATTGGCTATCTACAATATACTAGGCTTTACTTATATTACTTAATTCATTTCACTCGTTAATTCTGTCTCTATATGTACTGTTTCTTCAACTTGTTGTTTTTTGCATAATTTATTTAATACAAAAAGTGTTCCCATTAATAATACAACCGAACTACCAAGTGTAAGCCATACATTTGCTGTAAATCCTGCTACAAGGTATCCTATAAAACAGCATCCTGCTACAACTAATGTATAGGGAATCTGTGAGGATACGTGGTCAATATGATTACATCCTGCACCAGTAGACGATAAAATAGTTGTATCTGATATTGGTGAACAATGATCTCCAAATACTGCTCCTGCAAGTGTTGCTGCAAGTGTTGCTGTAATAAGCTCTGGCGCTACTGCTGAACAAATCATTGTTACGATTGGAATAAGAATCCCAAATGTTCCCCAAGATGTTCCCATTGCAAATGCAAGCCCACCTGCCACAAGGAATACGATTGCCGGAATAAATGCTGGTGACATATTAGATGCCGCTACCAATCCTCCTACAAACTCTCCTGTGTTTAATAACTCTCTACATACTCCACTAATTGTCCATGCTAATGTCAGGATAATGAATGCACCTACCATTGATTTTACCCCAATGCCGATACCATCCATAAATTCTTTAAATGTAATAATTTTACGTGGTACAAACAGTACAAATGCTACAATTAATGCACCAAACCCTGCAAGTGCAAGTGCACTTCCTGCATCTGTATTTCCAAAGCCTTCTGCTAAAGTCATACCGCCTTCAAAGTATCCACCTACATAAAGCATAGAAAGTACTGCAAATACAATAAGGGCAAAAATAGGAATAATTAAGTCATACACTTTTCCTTTAGAAGAAATTTTCACTTTAGAAAGTTCATCCTCTTCATCTTCAGAAGACCCCATTCCTTTATTCTCTTTACCTTCTCTTGCTGCTTTTTCAAATTTAGCCATTGGTCCAAACTCAATATCTGTTACACAAAGTACAACAACCATAATTAAAGTTAAAATTGCATAAAGGTTGTAAGGAATAGTTGCCATAAATGTTTCCATACCATTCAGTGGTACACCATTTACATCTAATCCACTCATTTGTGAAATAACTGAAGCTGCCCAAGATGAAATCGGTGCGATAATACAAATTGGTGCTGCTGTAGCATCAATAATATAAGCAAGTTTTGCTCTAGAAATATTGTGTTTATCTGCTACTGGTCTCATAACTGTACCAATTGTCAAACAGTTAAAGTAATCATCAATAAAGATAAGGGCACCTAAAACTGACGTTCCAAGTTGTGCACCTTTTTTAGATTTAATTTTATTCCCTGCCCAGTCTCCGTATGCTCTTGAACCACCTGCCATTGTAATAACAGCTACAAGTGCTCCTAAGAAACCTAAGAATAAGATAATCGATGCATTAGCACCTAATTTTTCAGCCATTAAAGCAAAAGTTACATCTATAGCCTTAACAACTCCGCCTCCTGTATTAAATGCATAAATCAGTGTTCCTGATAAAATTCCTACGATTAATGAGGATATAACCTCTTTTGTCATTAATGCTAATGCGATAGCTATAATTGGTGGGACGATCGATAACCATCCAATATCAATTGCTTCCATAATAATCTCCCTTCAGTCCTATGTTGAATTTTAATAACAAAAAAAGTCTTGAGCAGATCACTCAAGACTTCATTTGATTTCCGTTTAACACCAACCTACTTAACTAGGCTACTGTTCTCATTCAACAAATAGACTTTCGTGATAGCTCCCCACAAATTTAATTGTGACAGTGTTATACATATTTTATATAACCCCAACGTAATAGCCTTAAAGTATCAACTATTCGCTTCGGCGACTTCTCCTTTTTGTTTGCTTCAACGCGCTTAACTCCACAAACATACTCTTAAAAACCGCAACCTCTATCTACTTCTTATTTAATTGTTATTATATGCATACTATATACTATAATTTAAATGTTGTAAAGTATAAATTTGCAAGAACTCTTTTAATTTACTATTTTTTTGCTTTTTTTCTTCTTCTATCACTTGATATTATTAGACTTTATACTTATTCATTTCAATTAATCTTTTCTACTAATATAACCACTTCATAAGGCTTTACCACTACTTCATTTTCTAATTTTTTATCATTCATAAAATAAGTATATTGATTTTTACTGATATTAATCTGTTGATCTGTTTCTGTATAGTTTTGAATAAATATATAAGATTTATCTCCTTTTGTACGCTTAGAAGCGACTACCCCTTTTGGTAAATCACCTTTTACGCTACTTTCAATCTCAAGATCTTTGATTAATCCATCAAAGAAAACTTCTTGGAAAGCTTCTTCATTACGTGAAGCAATATAATAGGCTTTTCCTTGTCCATATGTATGTGCTGTTAAGGCTGGACGACCTGCATAGAAATCCTCTTGATAAACCGCAAGTACCTCCGCGGTCTGTGCATGAATTAAATCACAGAGTTCACTACACTCATAACTTCCTTCAATACCTAATTCATTACCCTCATTAAATTGAATATGGTTAATTTGTCCATCAAATAAACCATCTATTTCTTCACTTCTAATTCCCATAACATCCATAAGCTCTCCTGGGAATCCCCCTAAGAAGCATAAGTCTGTTTCATTAACAATGCTACTCCAATAAGTCATCACAAATCTTCCACCTTGTGCCACAAAGTTTCTTACTTGATTTGAAAAACCATCTCTTAGCATATAAATCATTGGTGCAATAACTAATTTATACCCCGAAATATCACTTTTCATATCTAGGAAATCTACATTGATTCCTTTTTCCCAGAAAGGTCTATAATGATTCATGATTGTCTCATGATATTTTACACCAATATTTCTAGGACCTTGTGAATCATCAATAGCCCATTTATTCTCCCAATCATAAATGATAGCTACCTCTGCTGACATAGTTGCACCTTGAATTTCTTCTAACTCTTTAAGAACTTTCCCTACCTCTTTTACATCTTGAAATACTCTATTATCATGCTTACCATAGTGATCTACTACTGCTCCATGTAGTTTCTCTGAAGACCCCCTACTCTTACGCCACTGAAAATATTGCACAGTATCTGAACCATGTGCAATAGCTTGCAAAGAGGATAGCATGTGCATACCTGGCTTCTTAAGTTTACTTACCCTTTGCCAGTTAGTCATACTAGGCGTACTCTCCATAAGCATAAAAGGTTGTTTTTTCAAAGAACGCATAATATCATGGAATGCTGCTATTTCCATTGCTACTTCTGCTGTACTCTTATCAGCATTATGCCATTGTGGATAAGAATCCCAAGAAATTATATCAATTTCATCCTTAAACTCAAAATAATTTAATCCATCAAAGTAAAGCATCATATTAGTAGTAGCTGGCAATTTAGGATTATATAATTTTACTACACTGATTTCATGTTTCATGAAATCAATTGTTTGATGTGTTACAAAGCGTTTCCAGTCTAGATTTAATGCATGTACTTGACTTTCTCCATGAGGTGCAGGACTTTCTATTTGCTCCCAAGAAGTGTATGTGTGACTCCAAAAAGTAGTCCACCAACTATCATTAAGATTCTCAAGTGTGCCATATTTTTGTTTTAACCACTCTCTAAAAGCATTTTGACAGAGTTCACAATGACACTCTCCTCCATACTCATTAGAAATATGCCACATAATAACACCTGGATGATTTGCATAACGCTCTGCTAATTTACTATTAATATTTTTAACCTTTTCTCTATACAGAGGTGATGTATAACAATGATTATGTCTAACCCCATGTAAGTTTCTTACTCTATTGCTAGATACCCTAAGTACTTCTGGATACTTCTCTGATAACCAAGCTGGTCTAGCACCACTCGGTGTCGCTAAAACAGTATAAATGCCATTTTCATAAAGATTATTAATAATTTGATCTAGCCACTCAAAAGTATATACCGCTTCTTGTGGCTCTAATTTGGCCCAAGAAAAAATCCCTATTGACATCACATTACATCCTGCTTCTTTCATTAGCTGAATATCCTGTTTCAATATTTCTGGGTATTTTAACCACTGCTCTGGATTATAATCTGCTCCATGTAAAAACATATTTTTCCCCCAATTAATTAGACTTAATTTATAACAAAATTATATCATTTTATATTTTAATTTCAACATTTGTTGTCTATCTATTTAAATTTCTTTTTTAAACAGTATATCTACTATCTGATTTAATTTTTCTTTACTCACACTCATTCCCGCTGCTAGTTGATGTCCCCCTCCTCCATAATTCATTTTACTCCATTCTCCTAAATTAATATTTTCTTTAACGCTTCTTAAAGATACTCTCTTTCCTGTAAAAATAGCCACTATATCTATATCTGTATACTCATCTGCTATTGCATTTCCTAGTTCAGAAATGTATTGCTCTCCAAAAACACATCCTACTTGGTAATGATCTACTTCAAACTTAATAAGAGATTTCATCTTTCTTTTAATATAGCTCTCTTTTGTACTTTTTAAAATTTCTACTATCTTTAAGTCCTCGTCTGTAAATATTTTTCCATATTCAAGCTTCTTGCCTTCCTCTTCTAGGAACCTGTCTAACCCTTGAAATTGTAATAAATCATTGAGCCAACTTGCCTGCTCTACTTTTTGTCTTTCCCAATCCCATGTATCATAAAGTCTCACTAATTCTACAAACTCTGTATGTATCACATTTTGTATCGGTTCAAATTTTTCATAAATATAATTATAAAATAATTCCGTTCCACAATTTAACTTTCCATCTGTTTCTACACTTACTGTAGCCCATTTATATTGATTAAGACCAGTCCCTGTTTGATGATGATCTAAAAGCACTATACTTAAATCTTTTATTTCATTCAATTGTCTAGCCACATCTTCATTTACTGATACATCTGTTATCAATAAATGGGTTGTCTCTTTTCCCCTTCCTTCTAAAAATGTTACTACTCTCTCATTTATATTATTGTTGCTACAAAAGCTTACAGTGACATCTTTCAGATAAAGCTTTGCTAGTATAGCACATCCTACTCCATCTAAATCAGTATGTGTCATTAATTGATATTTAGCCATTAGTTCCTCCTATAAGTGGTTTTTCTATTTAGTGTGCATCATAATAATATACTTATCCTATTTTTTATCATTTTCTCAAAAAAAATAACAACTCCTTTATCTTATTCCAAAGAGAGTTGTTATTCTTTCTTCTATTAAACTAATTCTTCAAAAGATATAATGTACTGGTCACAAATCTCCTTGATTTGTTCTTGGTCTTTTTGAGCGGATTCATCATAAACCCCTATAACATAGCACCCGGCCTGCTTAGCCTGTTGGATGGCGTGTAATGCATCTTCAAAAACCATTACCTCTTCTAATGACACATCTCTTTGTGCTAACTGCCTAGCTGCAGTTTTAAAGATCTCTGGACTCGCCTTGGATAATCCTAATTCCGTACAAGTTAGTATACACTCAAACTTATCCAGTATCCCACACCTTTTCAATATAGCTTCTACATTCACACGTTCAGATGCTGTAAGAATACACATCTTGGTTCCTTGTTGTTTGAGACACTCAATATAGTTTTTTACATAAGTTTTAAGTTGTACTTCCTGTGCATATTTATCTGCTACCATCTGATTAATCTGATAGATAATCTCTTTTTCATCTAATTCTATCCCTAATTCATTGCGAAAATAAGAAGCTGATTCCATCATTGTCATCGTTTTCAATCTATTAGCTAAATCTTTAGGCGGTATTAGCGCTTTTGCTTTTAAGTAATCTTCTCCTATGTGTTTCCACACATACATAGAATCTATGAGTGTTCCATCTAAATCAAATATGGCATATGGCCTCATGACTCTACCACTTCCTTTGCCAGCTCTAATAATTGTTTTGTTGCAAGTATTTTATCTTCTTTAGCAAAAAGTGCTGAAATAACTGCAATACCATCTATTTCACTTCCTTTAAGTTGGCATACATTTTTTTCATTAATTCCTCCTATAGCTACTACAGGTATATTAATACTGCGTACAATTTGCTTCAGCTCTTCTACAGTAACATTATTTGCATCTAACTTGGTGGTCGTTCCAAATACAGCACCTACTCCGACATAATCCGCCCCTTCAGCTTCAGCTTCTTTGGCCTGTTCTACAGTCCTTGTAGAAACTCCTAAAATTTTATCCTTACCTAATCTTCTACGCATCTCTCTCACATTACCATCTGACTGACCTATATGTATCCCATCTGCTCCACATCTAAGTGCTACTTCAATATTATCATTAATAATAAAAGGAACATTATATTCATCCGTAAGTTTTTTAATTTTTAAAGCTTGTTCTAAAAATATTTCATCCGTAAGTTCTTTTTCTCTTAGCTGGACAAATGTAGCTCCTGCTTTAATCATTTCCTCTACTTGGTCTTCTAATCTTTCTTCACCCAACCAACTTCTATCTGTAACAATATAAAGTAACATCCCTTGCTTAATTGCTTCTCTACTGTATTTCAACTTTCATTCCCCCTTGTAAAATTGTTGTGTCCAATCTACTGATATAATCGATTAAATATGTCCTAAACGATAAGGTTCCTGCCTCTTGGGCAATCATTTTATCGTATGCTAGCTCACCACATAATCCCATCGCTGTTACAGCTGCTGCTGTTGCATCTAATAGCTGTTCTGGATTAGCTCCACAGAAAGCACCTATTAAAGTAGTTAGCATACATCCAGTTCCAGTTATACGCTCCATCATAGGATGTCCATTATAAATCAAATACACTTTTTCTAAACTTGCTACTATATCTATAGGCCCTGATATGGCAATAATTGCACCTGTTCTTTCACTTAGTGCTCTTGCCATCTGTACGACTTCTGCTAGGTTATCTTTTCCTATCTTATCTGACTCACTTGCATCTACACCTTTACACATTCCACCTGAACCATAAATAGTTTTAAT
>JBOFPL010000017.1:0-24759 GCA_051659885.1 Cellulosilyticaceae bacterium | reverse complement strand
TTATCTCTTCATTCCAAGAATTCTTTACATCTCTTTTATACGCATCAAAACTGTCTTTTTGCGTATTTACTACTTGATTTACTTGTTTTTCTAATTGATAGATTTCTTTGTATAACGCAGTAATACGATTACATGTAGGAATACTACATGACTCATTACTATTATTGATATAGTTATTATAATATTCTTCACCAAGTTTTTGGTATAACTTTTTAATTTCTCCTTTAAGTGTGAGAATTTCTGTCCTATACTTAGCTTGATCTACTGTTTTTTGCGTTTGATCTACAGCTTCTTTACAAGTATTCTTTAAACTTTCACCTAATTTATCTATGAGATCTTTCATCTTATTCCTCCTACTAAACTTAGATGATTCTTTTTAATATTTTATTATATTATAACATTTGTGCCAAGATAGGTATAGTAATCCCACTGAATAAAGTAGATACTAATATCAACTTAGATGCTAACTGGGAATCTCCTTCATACTGTCTCATCATCATTGCAGCATTACTAGCAACAGGCATTCCTGCAACAACTACAGCAATTCCTACTAACAAGGAATCTTCTAATTTTAAAATATACTTCAGTATGATTAAAACTAATACTGGCAAGATGATTAACCTAATAACTGATATAAGATACACACTTCCTTGATTGAACATTTCATCAATTGGAAGTTCTGAAAGCATAGCTCCTATAGCAATCATTGAAAGAGGGGTACTTAGACCTCCTATTGCAGCAATGCTTCCTGTTAAAAATTCTGGTATAGGGGGTGCCACTAAAAATAGAATAAGTCCAATTAAAGAAGCTACTGTTCCAGGATTAATAATAACTTTTAGATTAATTTTTTCTTTATGTGAACCATTTCCTTTAGCAAATTTTATACCTATAGTGTATACAAGTATATTGAATGATATATTATAAATTGAAGCTATAAAAATGGCCTCTTCTCCGAACAATGCTGAAAGTACAGGATAACCCATAAATCCTACATTCGAAAACATAATTGCAAAACTATATACATTCTGTGTTCGGTCATCTTTCGTCAGTAATTTAGGTAAGACAATAGCTACTCCATATGTGCAAATATATACACCTATAGATATAACAACCGCCATAGCCCCTTGTTTTAGTTTTTCTGCGCTTAACGGAATAAGCATCCCATTAATAATCATAGCAGGCATCGCTACCTTAACAATAAATGATGTAAAATGGCCTACAGCATCCTTTGTTAATATTTTTAGTTTACCCAATATATAACCGAATAGCATTAAGGTAAATAATATGCCTAATTGATTATATACATTTGTTAGTTCCATTTTTCAGTCTCCTTTATCAAGTCAATACATCTTTTCTATTGTATCATATCCCTATTCAACAATACATTGTTATTTTGCAGTGAATAATTAACATTGATTAAAGAAAAAAAGACTAGTTAACCTAGCCTTTCCTATGCCTTTATGTACTAACTCCAAAACTAATCTTAAGTGCTTTGTCTACTTGCTTCATTAGTTCACTATCCAAATGGCAAATTTTTTCTTTAAGCCTTTTTTTATCAATTGTACGAATTTGTTCTAAAAGAATAACCGAGTTTTTTACAAGTTCATATTCAGTAGCATTAATTTCTACATGTGTAGGAAGTTTAGCCTTATTGATTTTAGAAGTAATCGCAGCACATATAATGGTAGGACTAAATTTATTCCCTATATCATTCTGCACTACAAGTACTGGTCTAACTCCTCCTTGCTCTGACCCGATTACTGGACTTAAATCTGCATAAAATATATCTCCACGTTTTACCTGCACATTACTCACTCTCCGCTACACAATCATAATAGGATTGAACCTCTCTTTCTACTTCAAAACATAATTTTGCTAGAGATAAATTAATATCCGCCATCTCTTGGTATCCTTTTTTCATGGTCATGAGGTCTTCTTTTTCTTTGTATCTTTGTCTAGAAGTTTTATCGTTTGCGCTAATGTTACTTTTGGTAGACGCCATGCAAACACACTCCCTACTAAACCTGTATAAAATTACATGTTAGTTATTATTATTTTTAACATCTTTTAACTTTTTATACTTATTGTGTGCACCGAGTTTGCCTATTCTATATGTAAATACGTGGTACCCTTTTCCCAATCATACACATTACTTCATAATTGATAGTATCCATAAGTTCTGCTAACTCTTCTATCGGAAGCTCATTTTCACCTTGCTTGCCAAAAACAACAACTTCATCTCCTACTTCTACGTTAGGTATATCTGACACATCTACCATAAATTGATCCATACAAATGGTTCCTACAACACTTGCAAACTGTCCCCTGATAAGCACCCTTCCTTTATTAGAGAGTCTCCTAGAATACCCATCTGCATATCCTATAGGTATAGTTGCTATTTTAGTAGGTTTTTGTGTCTCATATTTTTTCCCATAACTAATAAAATGACCTGCAGGCAATTCCTTTACATGTACAACTTGAGATTTTAAAGTCATCGCTGGCATTAAATTAATTTTTTTACCATTTAAATAATTAGAAGGATAATATCCATAAAGAATAATTCCTGGTCTAACTACATTTAGATGTGTATACTCATGTGCCAATGTAGCTGCACTATTAGCTGCATGGATGAGAGGAATTTCAATGCCTACTTCACTTAATTCTTGCAAGAATCCTAAAAATATACTCCACTGATCCTTTGTATAAGCGATATCCTCCTCATCAGATGTAGAAAAATGTGTAAAAATCCCTTCCATATTAATATTCGGAAGTTCTGCTATTTTCTTTATCTCTTCAATACTTTGTGGTCTGGATAAAAATCCAATACGCCCCATTCCCGTATCTACTTTAATATGAATATTAACAGTTTTTTTGAGTTTTGATGCCTCGTAAGATATATACTTTGCCATCTCATATGAAAATACAGTTTGTGTTAAATCATTCTTAATGAGTGTTTCTATATCTGCTGCCGGTGTATAGCCTAATACTAGTATAGGTGAAGTAATACCTGATTGCCTTAATTCTTCACCTTCCTTAGCAATAGCTACAGCAAATCGATTAGCCCCTTCTTGCTGTAATACATTAGCTATTTCTATAGCCCCATGTCCATATCCATCTGCTTTAACAATAGCCATTATATCTGTATCTCTGGGTACTATCTTTCTTATTTCTTTATAATTATGTTTAATTGCATCTGTATTTACTTCTGCGATTACACGTGGTCTCAAAGAGATCATTCTTTAACCTCCTTAGGACAAAGGTCCTTATTTTATCTTAATTTGTAATTAATATTATAGCACTTTTAGGCATTAATTTCTCTTGTATCTGTATTTTTAATCTCATTTGACACATATTTCTACCTTTCACCCTTACTACCAAATTAGTACACCCTCATCTATAACTAATATACTCTAACTCCTCACAATATATGAAAAAATTTTCTATTTATCCTACTAATTCTTTCAATACGCAGCCTATTTCTAAACAAATATCTCCTGGTAAAAAACTATATACTGTTGTTGATTTTCTTAGATTATCCGCTGCCTTTCCATGGATAAATGCTCCTAGTCTCATTGCTTTAGTAAAAGGGATATTTTGTCCTATTAAGGATGTAATAATTCCTGTTAAAACGTCTCCACTTCCACCTTTAGCCAATCCATTATTGCCAGTAGTATTAATAAATATTTTCTCAGAATCTACTATAATCATTCTTTCTAATTTAAGCATCACCCCTACGGGGTAAGATCTAACAAATTCTTTCACCACTTCTATCGGATTATTTAATATCTCTTCTATGGGTTTTCCAGTAAGATACGCCATTTCACCTGGGTGTGGTGTAAGTACTGTCGGAGCTTTTCTTTCTGCAAGAAGCTGTAATTGATTTTTTAAAGCATATAATCCATCAGCATCAATCACACAAGGCTTATCACTTTTCAAAACACTTTCTAATATCTTCTCCAGTTCAATACTTCTCCCCATCCCTGGCCCTATACCAATGACATCATATTTAGGTACTATTGATTCTAAAACTTCTTTTGCTGTTTCTGCAATACACCCGCCTTGCTCTTCTAAATAAACAGTCATGCTCTCCGTTGACTTAGCTTCCAAAATATCCCCTATACTATTTGGAACAGCTACTGTAACCGTTCCTGCCCCTGTTCTCATACAACTTTGAGCAGCTAGCGCAATTGCTCCACTCATCCCCTGACTTCCTCCAATAAGTAGTACCTTACCATATGTCCCCTTATTACTCCTAATCATACGTAATGGTAAGTATTGCTTTACGCATTTTTCATCTATTCTTTCTACATTAGAAGGGCACTCCTCTATAACCTGTATAGGAATTCCTATTTCAGCTACTATGATCTTTCCCACATACTCTATCCCCGGATATATATATAGACCTACTTTGGGTAAAGCAAATGTAATGGTTACATCTGCTTTTACTGCAATACCTAATACTTTGCCAGTATCCGCATGTATTCCTGAAGGTACATCTGCACTAATAACATATTTACCGATCTCATTAATGTATTGTATAACTTCATAATAATCTCCCCTTAACTCCCTTACTAATCCTGTTCCAAATAGTGCATCCACAATAATGTCACAGTTTCTTATTGTTTCACATATCTGATCAACTTCTAAATTTTCTAATAGGGTTATATTCATCTTTTTACAAATCTGATAATAACTACTTCCATCTATAGTTAATTTGTTAGGACTTGCCATTAATATTACTTGTACACTACACTTAGAACCTATTTTTAATAATCGTGCCAAGGCTAATCCATCTCCACCATTATTTCCTGGTCCACATAAGATCGTAATTTTTTCTCCTTCTACTCCCCTATTCTCTAAATGTCTGAACAAACTATATGCCGCATGTTCCATCAAGAGTATTCCTGGTATACCATACTCTTTTATAGCCCTTTCATCGATAGCATTCATCTGGGCTTTAGTTGTTAGTTTCACTTCTATCCCTTCCTTCAGCAACAGCAAATGCTACTGCATATTCTTTACAATGCGAAATAGTAATCATAATTGATTCTATACCTAACTGATCTCCCAAAACTTTAGCACCTCCTAGAAGTACTACACTGGGCTTTCCTACACCATCTCTTAAAATCTCTATATCTTCCATACCAAATTTTCTAAATCCAGTCCCTAATGCTTTACTTATGGCTTCTTTGGCTGCAAAGTTTCCTGCAATAGACTCTACTCTATTATTAACTTTTTCAAAATAACTTTGCTCTTTTTCTGTAAATAGCTTTTGCTTAAATTTTTCATTTCTCTCTATAGCTTGTTTAACACGACTTATTTCTATAATATCCGTTCCAATTCCTATAATCACTATTTTGCTTCTCCTAATTTTTTATCTACTTCATCAATGTATTTGAATCCTATTATTTTATGTAAACAGTTGTAGACAACACCAAATTCTTTATCACATTTTTTCTTTTGTTCTGTTTTTATTAAAACTTGTTGCCTTAATTGTTCAATTTCCTCTTCTAAGCTTTCTTTTTGTTTACGATATTTCTCCATCTCAAAATAACTATGTGAGACGATTTCTTTTACTAAAGCTTTATTATGTTCCTGTATTAATATCTCCAATTCTTTTAATCTTTCTTCATTATTTCCCAAAATTTCATTACTTTTCAAGATACTTTGTCTAACTTTTTCTAACTCACTTGTTTTATAAGTATTTTTCTCTTCTTGAATAGCCTGACTTATTTCTAATACTTTTCCTAACAAATTATGCTTTGCTTTTTCATACTCTAATGTTTCTGTCGTTAACTTTGCTCTTTCTTTTAATAATTCATTAAGCGTTCTTTCATATTCTTCTACCTGATCCATTTTGATAATTTCTTTCATTTCATACCAAAGTGGCTCTAAAATAATCAGCGGAACCTTTTTGCTATCTATTAAGTCTTTAATATATTTCACTTGTAACTCTTCTTTATTGTTATCACAATGTAATTTTTCTTTTAGCTTATTTCTTTTAAATTTACCAAACATATTTGTCACCTTTTTCTGTAGTATATATAGTATATCGTTATTTAATCTCACAGTATCTACTACATATTCTTTTGGAATAATTATATTAATATATTTTCTCCAATTTTAATAAAAACTCCTATAATGTAAATTATATCTTATTATATAACTTACATTATAGGAGTAGTCTTAGTTTATTATATCATTCATTATCCTAATTAGATAAATCTATCGCTATTTTTATATTCATTAATTTTATTTATCATATAACTACCTACTTCGCAGCTTAATCTAAGCATATGTGGCATTAACTCAAATGGCATGCGTAATAAATAATGTTGCATCTCAAACGCAAATACACCCTTATATTCAATTTCTCCAAATGCTTTATAAATAGCTTCCCATTCTACAAACCCTACATAAGGCAAGATATGTACATGCTGAGGAGACGTAAGATCTGAAATATGTGTTGCCACTAATTTATCCCCTAATAACCTAATAGCTGCCGGTTGATCTATATTTTCTATAGCACCATGTTCTGTATCCCAACAAGCTCCTACATTATCGTATGCTATATCTTCTATCAACTTGACAAGTTCCTCTGCTTCTATAGCATAACGTTTGACACCATTCGTCTTACCCCACATATTTTCAATAGCAATTCCTACTCCAAAACCTTTTGCATACTCTGCAAGTTTTTTAAAGTAAATTACATTTTCTTGATGTGTAGATTGATCCATCTCTCCTTCTATCACTCTAGTTGAAGGATGTACAACAATCCATTTAATACCTAGTATCCCAGCTCCTTCAATACTTCTACATACCCATTCCCAAGCTAATTCTTGATCAGCTTGATCATTACAAAAATCTTGAATAGGTGCATGTGCCTGAGTAAACTTTACGCCTAATTGTTCCGCTTTATTCCCAAGTTCTCTAATATACTCTCTCCAATTTTCTTCTTTAAATGAGCTCGGAACTGTTGTTAAGTCTACAAAACAAAGATCAAGTTCTCTGTAACCTGCCTCAGCACACATTTCCAAACTTGTTTCCAGAGGTATTCTACTACCATCTGCTCGTTCAAACACTATATTAGTTGATGTTGCTATATTCATAGAGATTCATCCTTTCTTATCACGAACTTTTCAATAGCCTCTATAACACCCTCTGTATAACTTTTTTCACATATGTAATCTGCGCACTGCTTTGTTTTTTCTTGTGCATTACTTACTGCTACACCAAATCCTGCTTGCTTTAACATTTCCTCGTCATTAGCATTATCCCCAATAGCCATAATCTCTGAGATGTTCACTTTCATTAATTTAGCAAGTTCCTTCATACCGATTGCCTTATTGACTTCCTCTGATACAATTTCACATCCATTATACCCATATAATGCAATAGAAAAAGATTGTTTCAACGCTTCTATAACAGGGATTAGCTTAGCAAAGGCTTCCTTGTCCCCATCTGCCATAATGTTTAATTTTTCAAAACTAATTGTTTCCCATTCCTCTTCTGATAACCCTCTAATAGGAAATTCTCTTCCTGCATCTACACGCACCTTTACCCATGGCGTTTCTTTTAATGCATACTCTACATCATTTAGGTAATAAAGCACTGTTAGATTCAATGCATTTGCCTGCTCCATCAAATTTTTCAGTTTGTTTGCCCTAAAAGAATGTTTAATGATAATCTCTTTTCCTTCAAAGATAATTGCTCCATTACAAGATACAATAGGCGCCTTTATCCTTACCCTTTCAGCAAAACGTTCAATTGCATACTTTGGTCTTCCTGTAATAAAAGTAAAAGCGATACCCATCTCTTGAATTTGATTAATTATCTTCACTGCTTCATCAGATATTGTCTTATCTGGTGCTAATAGGGTATCATCTAAATCTGTTATAACTGCTTTAATTGGTGTCATTTTTTACTCCCTCTTCTTAAAATAAAAAGGCATTATTCATCTCTGGATAATACCTTTAAAATCTATTTATTCTATATTAGTTATTTGCATAGTGATATTCATCTAATGCCGCATTACAAGAGCTTACCATTTTATCAATTGCTTCATCAATATTTAATTTACCCTGGCAGAACTCTAATACCGTATCTGTAACGATAGAGTTAATTTCATTATAAACTAAATCAAATGGTTCTTGTGCAAGTGGGCTAGAATTTTTCATTTGCTCAAGTGCTACTAAATACTGTGGATTCTCTGTATAGTATGTTTGCATCTCTTCTAGATTTTCTGTTTCTTTATTCACTGGAATATAGCCACTTCCTGATGAGAAGATGTACTGTGCCTCTGGTGATGCACAATACTGTAATACATCCCAAGCTGCATCTAGACGTTTTTGATCTCCACGATCAAACATCATTAATGCACTTCCACCTACACTTGCTCCACTTGTATCTGCTGCATTTACTTTAGGAATTGGAGCTGTCATAAATTCAAATGAGTCTCCTACTAAATCAGTAATTGTACTTACTCTTGATGATGACATAATAGCCATAGCTAAAAGACCTTGTGCAAACTCTTCATTAATACTATCTTCTACATATTTATAGCCACCTGTCTTCACAAGTTCATCTAACTTCTCTAAATAAGCTCGAAGTGTACCATCTTCACCAATTGTCAATTTAGTCATAGGTCCTACTCTTCCACCTTCATTATCTCCAAAGAAGCTTTGTTCATTTTGACTTACTATAAAGTTTACTAACTGGTAGCGCTTTGTTTGCATATTTAATCCATAGCGTGTTACATTTCCGCTAGCATCTTTTGCTGTTAGTGCATTTACATACTCTACTAATTCATCCATTGTTTCTGGAGGACCATCTAATCCGACTTCTTTCAGTGCATCTACATTGTAGTATAAAAGTAATGTTGAACTTGCAAATGGTACAGCTACCATCTCTTCTTCATAAGTACAAGAACGTCTTAATGCCTCATAAAATGACTCCTCATTAATTTCTGAGTCTTCCTGATTCATATAGTCTGCTGCACTTACTGTCCAGTCTAAATCCATCATTTGTGGAATAGTAGATGTTAACCCTTGATTAATATCTGGCGCATTCTTAATATCATTTGTTTGATAAGCTAAGAGTACTTTATCTGTTCCCTCATATCCTTGATAGACTAAATTAACTTTTATTCCTTTTTCAGTCCCACGTGTCTCATTATATGTATTGATAACCTTTTCTAAAGCTGTTCCAATAGCACCATTAGCGCTATGCCAAAATACTACTTCTGTTACACCTTCTTCATTTGTAGTTACTGAAGCTTCTGTTCCTTTAGCACATCCTGCTACCGATAAAAGCATGGTGCTACACATTAATGTTGCAAGTAATTTTTTAATAGTCTTTTTCATGGTTTTCCTCCATATGCTAACCTATATTTTAAAATAGCTTTTACTCTTTAACTGAACCATCCATCATACCACCAACTATCTTTCTTTGGAATAATAAAAAGACAAGAATAGATGGTACTAAAATAATAATTGACGCTGCCATAACAACACCATATGCACTTGCATCTGATACATTAAGCATGGTAATCGCTACTTGGGCTGTTCGCATTTCATTTACATTCGTTACAATAAGAGGCCATAAATACGTATTCCATGTCCCAACAAAAGATGAGATAAATACAGTAAATAATACTGGTGAAGAAGATGGTAATAATATTTGTATAAAGAACCTAAAGTTACCACATCCATCAACCATCGAGGCCTCTTTAAGAGATTTTGAATAGCTTAAGAAGTTTTGACGCATTATGAAAATATTCATAGCCGATACAAAAAATACAATCATCATCCCCATATATGTATTGATCAGCCCTAACTCCGCTACTGTAAAGTAGTTTTGAATAACTAATACATCTGCTGGAATAATCATACTTGATACTACTAAAAAGAATAATAAATTTTTCCCTCTAAATTCAAAGAATGCGAATCCAAACGCTGCCAAACTTGAAGTCATAATTCTTACTATACTCGAAACAAAAGCTACAATAAATGAATTGATCATAAATCTAAACATATCTGTTTGAGTAATAGCTGTAATATAATTTCCTAAATAAAGTTTATCTGGGATAAGATTTAATTCTGTTGTTAGAATCTCTGAAGACTGCATGAAGGACACTAACAACGCATAAATAATTGGTGACATTAAAATCAACCCAATGATTATGCAAAACGCTTGAAATAAAGCTGATTTTAAAACCTTAATTCTTTTTGCTTGTCGATTAGTATCCATTAGTTATAAGTCACCTTCTTCTTCTCTAAAACTAAACTGAGTATAAGCATAACTGCAGATAGCGCAAAACATACTGTAGTTGCTGCAAATGCTGCATTATAATTAGTTCCAGTTATCGCTTTTCCATAGATATAAGAAACCATTGTTTCTGTAGCACCACTTGGCCCGCCACCTGTTAAAATCAAAGTAAAGCTTGATGTAGTCATTGCATAGGCTATATCTTTGATTAATAAAAATAACATAGTTGGTGATACAAGCGGAATAATAATTTTTCTTATTAGCGAAAATCCTGTTGCTCCATCTATTCTTGCACTCTCTAAAACTTCATCTGATACGCCTCGAATAGCTGAAAACATAAAGATAAAATTAAATCCTATATTATGCCAAATCTGAATAATTACCAAACTAAATAGTGCTGTCTTAGGGTCTGTCAACCAATTAACTGAAAGTCCCAATGCCTTATTTACTACTCCCATCGAAGGATTGTAAGCTAACTGAAAAATCATCGCTACAACTGAAGCCGAAGTAGCCATCGTCAGTGCAAAAAGTGCCTCATAACAAGTAGATGCTTTATATTTTTTTCTCGCTAAAAGTGCCAATATAAATCCAATAGTGATACTAATAGGCACAGTAGTTACTACATAAATCAAAGTATTCCCTATTGCATCAATAAACTTTTCATCCGAAAAAAGTTTTGTATAATTCATCAATCCCGCAAAGTCTCTCACATTCCTATACTTATCTACAACAAAAAAGCTCAATATTGTATTTTTAAAAAATGGATAGTATACGAATATTGCCAACAAAATAAGTGCTGGTGCTAAATATAAAATAGGTTCTACTCTTCTAAATAATTTCTTTTCTTTTGGTTTGGTGCTAGATACCTTTTTCATCATCATACCCTTCCCAAATTTATATTATAAATTTGCTAACTTAGTAAATAAGTCATGCATTAATCTATCACGATTGATGCTATATACATATCTAATGAATTTGCGTCTTTTATCTTCACTATAGAAGTGATCATACTGCATAATTGGGCTGTGTTCTAATCTATCCAACATGAAGTTGTCATCTAATAGCCAAGCTACTGCCGTTACATCTGAAATTGGACGGCTCCATGCTGGTTCCCCTGTACAAATAGCTGCTTCTCTTTCTGTCTTTTCAATAGCATAATCACAGAATGCATTTTTTCCACTTAACCAGTGTCTTAACTCTGGTCCAGTTGTTGTAAAGTGATCAACTACCCCTCTCCCTGGTAAAAGAACTAATGGTACACCACTTCCTAATAATACACGTGCTGCCGTTACATCTTGTCCTGCGTTAAATGATTTATTGTCATGCCAATCAAATCCTAATCCTCCAAGCCATACTACAAAAATTCTATCTTTAATGCTTGGTTCAATAAGCAATGCTGACGCAATATTCGTACATGCTGCTATCCCAATTACATATAATGGATTTTCTTCATCATGCTCCATAGCTAAACGAATAAGATCTCTTACTGCATCAGAATCTATAGCTGTTTCTTCATCAGCTAAGAATGCATCTGCACCTTTATAAACACAATCGCTATATTCTTCTCTACCAATCATTTTTAATACATTGAATATTTCATCATAACTTCTTTCCATCCCATCTTTAGGACTTTCTGAATGATGATTGAAAAATGGTGCGGCATAAATTCCTTTTAATTGTAGCTTTTCGCTAGATTGGATAAGATACGCCAAAGCAAATTGATCATCTATTTCATTAAATGTATCTGTATCTAGTACAACATCAATTTTTCCTACTGGTTTTTTTAATCTTTGAATAGATTTTGCATAATCATCCATTGTATTCGTGTTTCCATCTGTAAATAGGTACGGTTTTGGTGACTCTTTGTGTGCCATAATATTCTCCTTATTCATTAAGCAAATTGTAATTTTATATTTATTGGTTTTTACCAACTTTTTATTTGTTTACTTGTTTTTTCACAACTTTTATGGTCATATTACCAATATTATGGTTACATGTCAATATTCTTAACACTAATTTTACATTCATTTTTTTATTTAAGTCTAATAATGTTCGAATTATTGCTTTTTCACAAGTTTGACATTGTCTTTTCCCAATGTTATATTGTATATAAACAGGATAACTATTATAGGAGTATATATAATGAAATTAAGCCTTAAACAAAGACGAGATAAAATACTAAGTGTACTCTCTGAGATTCCAATTAGTACAACCCTCCAATTAGCCGAACAAACTAATGTATCTTCTGAAACTATTCGTAAAGATTTAGAAGCCCTCTCTAAAGAAGGGTTAATTATAAAAGTTCATGGCGGAGTAGCCCTATCCAATCCTGAGCCCGGCGAAGCTCCTTTTGACTTGCGCGCTGCTGTCAATTTGGAACAGAAGGTAAAAATAGCAAAAGCTGCCATTAACCTTATTTCTCCTGGGGATTCTATTATCTTAGAAAGCTGTACAAGTTGTTTGGAACTATGTAAAATCCTACTCGCTAATCCAGAGCTATTAGGAACACTTATTATCATTACTAATTCCTTTAGTATTGCTAATTTACTAGAAGGTGGTAAATATTGTCAAAAATTATTTTTCTTAGGTGGTTGGTGTAATCCTAATGAACATGCTACCAGAGGCTACCATACAACCAAATTCCTAGATGATTGTTATGTCGATATTGCCTTTATTAGTGGGGCTGCATTAGGTAAGGATATGACTTTAACCAGCTATCTAGAAGAAGATATGCTCTTCCAACGCCAAGCCCTAAAAATAGCTAGGAACACTATCCTGCTTATGGATAAAGCTAAATTTAAAAACTCAGCCTTTTTCTCTGTTTGTCCGATGACATCTATTACCTCTATTGTGACAGATTTAGAAAAAAACAGCGAACTTATAGATTCACTTTCTAGCTCCAATATAAATGTTGTTCTAGCAGAATAAATCCCCTCTAGATATTACATTTATAATAGTATACAATAAGAATATCAAATTCTATAGAAATAAAGAGTATCTAATTATGTCAACACAACTAGAACGTATGAAACAACTTATTGAAGCTAAAAAGAATAAAAACAATCAAAATGGAGCTAATCAACGCCCTCAAAAAACTTCTGTTGCTACCCAAAAAGGTTTTAACTCCAAAAAGAGTGGTGGCTTCTTCGATAGGTAATATATTAAAAGAGACGATCTTAATTCAAAGATCGTCTCTTTTAATATATTACCTATCGAACTTTATTTTTTATAAACTTTATCATTGCTTCTTTGTGTTCCTTAAATTGAACTAACCTATTCACATTTGCTCCTGATGGATGAGGAAACCCTTCTAAAATTTGATTATTATTTATAATCCTTTCATCTTGCAGCCTACATAATACCTCTTCTACTGCTCTTCCTAAAGGAATCAACACAACATTTTCACTATTTTCTAGTCTCCTAAACTCTTCTATAAAATTATTACGTACATATTCCATCAAAAATTGATTTTTAATTAATTTAGGAGCATGACCACTATAATTTTCTCTTTTCACAAAAACAGGATAAGGTATCAAAGATACAGTGTGTAATAACTCATCTTTTTCTTTGAATAGTTCTTCACTACTCCTTAAATTTAAAGCCTCATTTAACTTAATATCATCCAACATACTAATAATATTATTTCTCAAACTTCCACTAAACCTAGCCGCTACTTTACATTGATATTGAATTTGTCCTATATTATCTGTCAACTCTAATGCTTTTCTAGCAGTAGCTATTGCCATACTCATCTGTTGAAATCCAGGTGTAATTCCAATAATAAATACTTTTGCTTTCTTATTAAAGTATTCATTATGCGGAGCATAGTATATTTCTATCTCCTTTTCTCGTCCAATTAATAATTCTTCTACTAATAATTCTTCTTTTGTATACTTTTCTTTTATAGGCAGTTTTCTTATTATCTCTTGATAGTCATATAGTGTTTTTTTCATCTTCATAATCCTTCAGTTTTTTAACTCTCTTATGGATATAGATTCCCTCATAATAAAGTTAAATATTCTCTACTTAAATATAGCTAATTATCTTTTATATCATCTTTATAAATTGTGAATTTTTAAACTTAATAATTATATTTTTAACAATTTAAAGCTTCTTTAAAAAAAATATTCGTTTATCGTATTTAAATTTATTACGATAAACGAATATTTTAATCTAATAACTCTTTTTCGTTAATTTTATAAGCTAAAGTCATAAGAGAATGTGATAAGTGAACGTTCTCTACCTCCACTTTATCTGGTAAAAATAAATCTACTGGTGAGAAATTCCATAATCCACGAATTCCCCAATCAGCTAAATTTTCTGCTACTTCTTTGACTCTTGTCTTTGGCATAGTTAAAATAGCTATATCTACTTGGTTGTCTTTAACGAATTTCTCCATCTTATCTACGTCCATTACTTCGATCCCACGGATACTGATACCTATTAGTCTAGGATTTACATCAAAAATCCCTATAAGGTCAAAGCCTCTTTTGCTAAAAGATGTATAGTTAGCCAATGCTTGCCCTAAGTTTCCCGCACCTACGATAATCATTTTATGTTTTCTATCTAGTCCTAAAATTTTAGCAATCTCTGCATGTAAATATTCTACATTATAGCCGTAGCCTTGTTGTCCGAACCCACCGAAGTTATTTAAATCTTGTCTAATCTGTGAAGCTGTAACCTGCATCTTATCACTTAGTTCACGAGATGATATCTTAGTTACTCCACTATCTAATAGCTCTCCTAAGTATCTGTAATATCTTGGCAACCTACGTACTACTGCCATAGAAATTTTTCTTTCTTCTGTCACTGCGTTCACTCCTTGTTATGTAGTAAGTTTAGTATATCACTTTCGATTTTTTTTTGTCAATCTTACTCTTGTATATTATAACCAATATGCTATTAGTTTATTTTATATAGCTATTACATTCTTTTATTTTATTTCTTTTTCTGTTACTATTAAAGTAATAATTCGGGAGGTCTTTATATGATTATTGCATGTAACCACATTAAAAAGTTATTCAATGAAGAAATTATTCTAAAAGATATTAACTTTCATATAGAAAACAATGAAAAAGTAGCTCTAGTTGGAAATAACGGCGCTGGCAAAACAACCTTATTTAAAATTATTACTGAAGAATTATCAGCAGATAGTGGGGATGTTTATTATGCCAAAGATTGTTCAATTGGCTACCTCAAGCAGCATATGGAACTTGATTCTAAACGTACGGTATACGATGAACTTATTCATGTCTTTGATGATGTCATTGCACTTGAAAATAAACTTACACAAATTGAAGAAGAAATTGCTAGAACACATTCCTTAGAACTTACTCATACTTACGACGAACTCAGAAGGACATTTGAAAATAGCAAAGGTTATGAATATAAAAGCTTAGTTAAAGGTATCCTAAAAGGTTTAGGATTTACTCCAGATGTTTATGAGAAGCCTATTGCTATTTTATCGGGTGGACAAAAAACACGCGTAGCTCTTGCTAAACTCCTCCTTGAAGAACCTAGCTTACTTTTATTAGATGAGCCCACTAACCATTTAGATATCGCAGCAATCGAATGGTTAGAAGGCTTCTTAAAATCTTATAAAGGGGCTGTTATCATCATCTCGCATGATAGGTACTTCCTTGATAAAGTAGTTAATAAAGTTGTTCACATAGAATTTGGTAAATCATTTGTTTATAATGGCAGCTATAGTGACTTCGTAATCGAAAGTGCAAAGATGTATGAAGTAGCTATGCACCAGTATGAAAAACAACAGCAAGAAATTGCTCATCAAAAAGCTGTTATTGCCAAACTGCGTCAATTTAATAGAGAAAAATCTATTAAGCGTGCGCGTAGTCGTGAAAAGCTTTTGGAAAAACAAGAAGTTATGGACGTACCCATGATTGATGATAAACCAATGAATTTAGTTCTCGCACCACAAATCACCAGTGGTAATGACGTTCTTATTGTTAATAATTTAAGTATGTCCTTCCCTGATAAACAACTTTTTAAAGATATTAATTTTGAAATTAAAAGAGGGGATAAAGTAGCTATTGTAGGTCCTAACGGTGTAGGAAAAACTACTTTATTCAGAATCATCCTAAATACACTTGCTCAAACTTCAGGTGAAATTAAGCTCGGTAGCCGTGTAGAGGTTGGCTATTACGATCAGGAACATAGCAATCTTAATACTAGTCATACCATTATCGAAGAAATCCAACAAGCTTTTCCAGACCTTACAAATGGTCATATTAGAAATGTGCTAGCTGCTTTCTTATTTACTAATGAAGATGTATTCAAACCTATTTCATCCCTTAGCGGTGGTGAACGTGGTCGTGTAGCCCTATCTAAGATTATGCTTTCTAAATCTAACTTCCTTATCTTAGACGAACCTACTAACCACTTAGATATTATGTCTAAAGAAGTCTTAGAAAGAGCTATTAGCAACTACGAAGGTACTGTTCTTTATGTTTCTCATGACCGTTACTTCATCAATCAAACAGCTACTAAAGTTCTAGAAATGCACCCTAGTTTTATGACAACTTATTTAGGAGACTATGATTACTATCTTGAAAAGAAAAAAGAACTTATAGCTACTCAGCCAGTTGCCACCTCTACCGCTACTTCAGCTAATAAATTAGACTGGCAAAAACAGAAAGAATTCCAAGCTAAAATCAAAAAAATACAAAATAATATTGCTAGTGTTGAAAAAGAAATTGAAACCAAAGAATCTCGTATATTAGAGGTAGATGAACTTCTTTGTTTAGAGGAAGTCTATACTGATTTTGATAAATCTCGTGACTTAATGGCTGAAAAAGAAACTATCAACCAGTGTATTACTGAACTTTATGCCAATTGGGAAATCCTCACTGAACAGCTTATGGAATTAACAGAATAATATGCCCTAATAAACACAAAGACCAACATACATTTTGTATGCTGGCCTTTGTGTTTATTTTATTTCAAAACTTGCACAATCTGTATCTACATAAAGAGTAGCAGGGTTTTCTCCTATTACATCTATACTTTCTAAATCACAAAGTTGATTTTGATTATGTCTACAAGTTGCTACACTACAACTTACTGCTTGACAAGGAGACTTATACTCGGTATGTTCTGCTAAATTACTATAATGTCCCTTATTTAAAAAGCTCCCACAACATGTTATACGCTCATTAGTTGCACCTTGTCCCCCTATGGCTACTCTCTCTGCATAACAAGCTTGATTATTATTATAAGAACAATTTTCTACACTACAACTTACTTTTGTCATTTTTTTCACTCCTTTTATCTGAAATATCTCTCTAATAATCCCTTGAAAGCTTGTCCATGTCTTGCTTCATCTTTTGCCATCTCATGCACTGTATCGTGGATTGCATCTAAGTTTTGTTGTTTTGCTAATGTTGCTAGTTTTTTCTTACCATCACATGCTCCAAACTCTGCATCTACTCGTACTTGTAAGTTTGCTCTCGTATCTGCCTTAACCACTTCTCCTAATAACTCAGCAAATTTAGAAGCATGTTCTGCTTCTTCGTAAGCAATACGTTTATACGCCTCTGCAACTTCTGGATACCCTTCTCGATCCGCCTGTCTACTCATTGCAAGGTACATTCCAACTTCTGTACACTCTCCTACAAAGTTCGCTCTTAATCCTTCTATAATCTCTGGTTCTACCCCCTCTGCTACTCCAATGCGATGTTCATCTGCCCATTGTAACTGTCCCTTCATCTCATCAAACTTATTACTTGGTGCGTTACAAATCGGGCATTTTTCTGGTGGATTTTCTCCCTCATGTATATAACCACAAATTGTACATACATACTTTTTCATTTTAGTGCCTCCTATAGTATTTATTTCATCTTCTACTTTATTATCTATCTAACACTCTATCTTATACATTCTTTCTCATTCTCTACTACTTGGAATAATTTTCTTTGTCTGAACAATAAAAAGATAGTTGCCTAGTTTATTTTTTTTACTAAGCAACTATCTTTAAAACTTATTTATAAATACCCTCTTTCCTCCATATTTTATGCATTTTTTCATATCTATCTAAAGGTAATCCAGTGTAAGCACAATTAGATGTCGAAAAAATATAACCATACCCTTCCATTCCTTCTCTTAAAGAGCGCCTAACCTCTTCTTCTAACTGCTCTTCTGTTCCTGTCTGCAATAAGCCACAGTTAACATTTCCTATTAAACACACTTTATCACCATAAAGTTTTTTCATCTCTGCCAGACTTACTCCCCCTTGTGGATCTAATGAATGTAGGGCATGTGGTTGGCAATCTACCATCATATCTGCTATTGGCATGATATTTCCATCCGTATGTTTAATTGTGTAAAAACCTTGTTCTCTATAATACTTGATAATTTCTGCTAAGTATGGCTGCACAAATTCACCAAACATTTCCCTGTTAAAGAATGGATTCACATTAAAACAGTAATCCGAACATAACGCAAACCCATCTAAAAGTCCTTTATACTGACTGATATAATCACTAAATGCTTTTGCATTTTCTACCTGTCGTTTAGCACCTTCTTTGAGTATCTCTGGCTCTTCATACATTTTAGCCGAAAAATCCCACATGCCGTCTCCATCTGGAATACTATACGTAGGGTCTCCATGCATCATTAAAAAATATTTATCTCCTGATAGTTCTCTAATTTCTTCTAAAATAGCTTTTACATTTTCTCTATCTCCTGGATTAGGATGTACAAAAATTGCACTATGATTATACTTCTCTGCTATCTCTATGTAACTTAATGCCATATCTCTTAAATGTAACTTTTTCTCCTCTAGTGTCATTTGATTCCATTGTCCATAATGTCTATGACTTGGATGTATTCTACCTATAGATTCCATAGTTAGAAAAAATACCAATTCAAAATGTGGCACATGCCCTTGCAACGGTTCCCTATTTAGTGCTTTGATAAATCTTTCTCTTTCTGTCATTTAAGCTTCTCCTCTTTCTCTATTTTTGCATTATATTGATCTACAATTTCTCCCACTATCCTAATTCTTTCTATATCTCCTGTTGAAGATATTTCATCCGATATGCCTAATATAAGATTGGGTGAAAAAAGCTCTATAATCTTATGAGTTGTTTCTTTTAAGATTCCTACATCATAAGTTTCATCAAAATAAACTGCTGGTAACCCATCTATCATAAATAAATCTCCTAAACCTTCTTTTGCTTCTTCTAAAGTAATATCACCTTGTGGTACTGGTGTAATAGCTTCTACACCATCAAGCCCTGTTTGCTGATAGTACTTTGTCAGACCTCTATTGTCTCCGTCAAAATGAGAGTATACAAACTTACCTGCTTCATGTAATTTATTGCATCTAATCTGATACTCTTCTAAAACATATTTTTCAAAATAGGCTGGTGATAAAGTACCTGAATGAATATTATCTCCAAAATTGATAATGTTAATAGGTGATTGATTAATGACATCTATAAGTCTTAAGTGACTTTCTCTTAAAGCTTTAAAATACTCATCAATGGTATCTGGATAATCGTATAAGGCATAAACTGTTTTTTCTACTCCCATAAGGTCTATATACAGATTTTGCATAGATATCCTTGGCATAAAAATACAAGGTGCTCCAAGTCTTCCCCACTCTGCTTTAGTGCGTTCAAAATGCTCTTGATTCCATCCCCATTCACTGGTTGCTTCTATCCACATCCAGACTTTTAGATCCTCTTCACTGGTTACCCATTCTTTAGCTATCTTACCAGCCCATGTACTCTCTGTACGCTCTACAATTTGACTTACTGTACCTACTGGTGTCTCTATGACATTAGCTATTTGTCTATTTCCCAAATCTTTTTGGTAGTTATTAACCCGCTTATCCCATTTTCTATAGAAACAGCCATTATACTCATAAATTCTAGCTGAACAACCTAAATCTCTATAAATATCAGATTTCTTCATACCTTTATATCTACCAGGAAGTTCCCCTTTTTCAAAAATCTTATCATCTATCCAACAATCCATTCTAGGCTGCCAAATAATTTTGCCATTAGCTCTTTTAAAGACTATATCTTCATGGAGTTTCCAAAAATCTTTTTCCATCCCTCTCACGCTCCTCTATTTTGTTAATTGATCCCAAGTTTCAAAAACTTTATATACATTTTCAGGTTTAGCTCCAATTCCAAACTCACACTGTGCAATACAATGCCCTTGTTGCCATAACGTTTCATATACCTTCTTTACTGCTTCCTCTACATCTTTTGGTGAACCATAGGGTAAGATGTGTTGTCTATCAATTTCTCCCCAGAAAGTAATTTGTCCTTTATACTGAGCAAGTTTATCAATACCTATACAGAAAATCTGTGCATTCATTGCATCTAATCCTAAATCAATCAATCTCGGAATAATATCTAATGTATACCCATCTGAATGCATAAACATCTTTTTGCCATGCTTATGTGCAATATCAATATAATCCTTATACATAGGCTTAAATATCTCATCCCATAGCTTTGGATTAATTAACAAACTATTTTGTGCTCCCCAATCATCCATCATATTCAGTGCATCTACATCAGTCTGTGCCCACTTCGTTAATAATCTGCAATAAAAATCATGCATCTTCTCCATGAATTCAAACATCTTCTTTGGACGCATCATTAAATCCATATAAAAATTTTCTGTTCCTCTAATAAATTGTAATTGTTCAAAAGGTCTAGGACAGCACCCACTCATCAAAAACTTAGATGATTTTTTACAAGATTCATTAACTTGCTGGATATCAAAACTCAAAAACTCCTCTGGAATATGTATTTGATCGGCATCTTCCCACTCATCATCTTTCACTAGTGGTTCTTTTACTTCTCCTATGATACCTGCCTGTTTATTTTCAAAGATGCATCCCCATTCATCTACATATATCCCTACTTCATAAGGATTGCCACTTGTCTTTGGCCACTTCTCATAATGTGTTTCAGGTCCACCAAAATCACTTGGAAAATCATGTTCTATCTGTTCACACGCTTCTTTATACTGATTTACAGCCCAAGGTAATACCCATAGTTGTCTAGGTGCTCTCCCTGTATTCTTTCCCTCTAAAGTATTCATAACTAGCTCTCTTGAATTCATATTTCGTTTCTCCCCTTTTCTACAGTTGAATTCTATAAATTTGAATTGTATAATTTAAAATAATCTAACTTTTGTATTTCTATTGTATTAGTTTCTATCGTTTATATCATTTAAAAATATGCTTTGCAGAATTTTAAGGAGTCACATTTATGCCATATCTACCTTCTAGAAAAATTTTAGATAAAGAAGCTTTATCTATTCCTGGCCTAGAACTTTTAGGCTACAGTCGTACTACTAAAGCACACGGTCCTATGGACCTCCATACTCATCCTAACTGTATTGAAATGGTATTTCTTCTCAAAGGATCTGAAACCTATCATGTGAATGATGAAGAATATATCATCTCTAGGGGAGATGTATTTGTTACCTATCCAGATGAACTCCATAATAATGGCTCTCACCCTCAAGGTGTTAGTGAATTCATTTGGCTACAACTTAACCTATCAGAAATTCAAGGCTTCTTAGGTCTTGATACCTCCTATAGCCATTCTTTCCTTAACCGTTTAACTCACATGAACACTCATTTATTAGCTGCCGATAAAGATATCCTCTTACTTCTTACTAAAAGCTTTGATGCATTTAATTCAGAAGTCTATGAACATAAAATATATGGACTCGGGCTCCTCATAAGCCTATTATTTAAACTCATTTATTTTCCCACACTCGAGTCTTCTTCTAATGTTATTATTCAAAATATCATACAGTATATTGCTCAAAACATTACTGAACCCATTACACTTCAACAGCTTTGTAAAGTAGGTAATTTATCTTTATCCACCTTACAACATCAATTCAAAGATTACATAGGCCAATCTCCTAGAGACTATATCAATTGCCAAAAGATTGAGCACTCAAAAAAACTCTTACAAAGAGGACTCAGTGTCACAGAAGTGGCTATGATGCTCTCTTTTAGTACAAGTGATTATTTTGCAACTACTTTCAAAAAATACACAGCACAAACCCCTAGTGAATATATCAATAGCCTTTCTAAAACACCTTAATCTGTTTACATAATAAGAGAAGAGTAGGTATCCCTTTTTCATAAGGATACCTACTCTTCTCTTCAGGTTTCTGTTGCTAACTATCTTATTTAAATTTTCTACTTCTTATTTGTATCTTTTAAATATCTATACATAAATATGACAGGTGAAAAAATAATGGCTGATAATGCAAAAATAAATCTTATAGGAAAAACAACACTAAAAACCCCCATTAGCATTCCACTACCAATCTGCCCAAAAGCTCCCATCTGTCCCCTTATCGATAAAATTGAAGCTCTCGTAGAACTATCTGTAATCAATTGGTTAAACCATATTGTTTCAAAGGGCTCAATGATGCTTCGTGATAAATTAATAATAATTACAAGTAAAATTAAAGTATATGCATTTTTAGTAAGAGACATCAAAAGTAAACTACTTGCAACAATACAACAAAGTAATATTAATGAATTATTTACACGCTTTATACTTGTACGCTCAGCACATGCCTCAATTTTATCAAAGATAAAAAATCCTATACATGCTATAACTGCAGACACCCCTCCAAATAGATAGGTAGCATTTGCATTCATAAAAGTATCCATTTGCAGAATATATGCTCCCCACAATCGGTCAAACCCTTCACTATATAGGCCAAATATAAAGGTAATGATAAAGAGCATCATCAAAACATGACTTGCTTTTATAGTCTGTAAGATAGACTTGATAGTCTCTACAAAGTAATTACCCTCTATATTCCCTATATTTTTCTTATAAGGTTTTTCAGTCATTAAAAATACCAATCCACCGCCTAAACCAACTAGTAGAATACCTCCTACAACAATAGGTAAATTAAGTGTGATTTGTGCTAAAGCTACACTCCCTATAATCCCTAAAAATTGTCCTATCGTTGCATATTTACTTCCACTTATGTAGATCTCTTCTTTACCTGTTTCATCAATAACCCATGCATCAAGTGCACCACTTACACAAGTGAAACCACACCCCCAGATTGCTTGTGCCATAGCAATAGTAATAAAGTAGGGAAAACTTCCTTCCACTATAAACCCTACTCCTATCAACACAAATCCCAATATGACAGATAGCTTACGACTATACCTATCTGCAATAATTCCTGTAGGCATTTCAAAAATAAAACAAGTTGCCTCCAAGCACGTCCCTACAATGACAAGTTGCCAAGGCACTAACTTTGCACCTTGTATGTGATATAGAATATTTATAGTAAATACCATTGTTATTGCAAAACTAAATAGAAATCTAATCAAATGATATAACCTATCTTGTGGTATGTTTCTTATATTTTTGCTGTCCCCAGACATTTATAATCTCCCTTAAATTAATTAAAAATTTTATCATTAATATGCTTTTTCATTTAATATTGCTTGAATTGTTTTTCTGGCATTCAATCTCACTGCTTTATTATCATTGTTATAAGTAATAAGTGCTTTCCATAATGCCCATCCTCTTCCTCTATCTACAGTCCCACTATCTAAATGACTGAGAAATACACTTCTACTCTCTTCATCAAAAAATGTCCATGCCATTGCATAGTCACATGCAGGGTCTCCTACCCCCATAATTCCAAAGTCAATGACTCCACAAAGTTTTCCTGCCTTTACAAGGAGATTACCAGGTGCAACATCCCCATGAATCCAAACGCCTTCTTTCTCCCATTTTGATTGGAGTGCTTTTTCCCAAACAACTGCTAGCTTCTCTATTGGTAGTATATCTTTTAGCTTCTCTAAAGCACTTTCTGTTTCTTCATTGTAAACAGCTAATGAGGCCCCACGATAAAAATTATGTCTCCCAGCAACAGGTGCATCTATCGACTCAATAGCTTGAAGCTCTTTTAAGAAACAAGCTAAATCCTTCGCCAATAAGTTTAAATCTTTCACGGTATCATAATCAACTGTCTCCCCTTGAATATAACCATTGATTGACCAAGGGTATGGATAAAGCTCACTCGCCTCCCCCTTAGCAATAGGCGATGTAATCGGTAAACTAATTCCTAGTTGCAATTTAGGCAACCACTCTAATTCCTTTTCAACTTGTGGTACATAGTCCTTACCACTTGGAAGCCTTACTGTCATTTCATCTCCTAAATGAAACGTTCTATTATCATGCCCACTTTTTTCAACGGGTTTTATATCAAGATTTTTCCATTTAGGAAATTGTTGTTGAATTAATTGTTCTACTATTTCTGTTGTAATCTGTATCATTTCACGTCCTCCTTCCTACTTATACTATATCAAACCTTCTATTTAAAATACTTTACAAAAAAGTATTTATCTAACTTTGAATTGTTAGAATTCCTTCTTATATACTCTAATTCAAATCCACATTTCTTATAAAATTCAGGTGCTTGGAATGCATTAGTTACAAGATTCATATT
>JBOFPL010000016.1:0-2848 GCA_051659885.1 Cellulosilyticaceae bacterium | reverse complement strand
TTGCAATGCTTGTCGCATTTACTGTATAGAAGTTAATTTCTTTATCTGCAATATATTTTTTAAGTTTAGCTGGTAATTTATCAGCTAACTCTTCTGTTGTCCATTCTGTATTTAATACGAATGATCCACCTTTTTTAAGCCCTTTGATAACATCGTATTGATCTACGTAAGCTTGTTTATGACAAGCGATGTAGTCAGCTTCATCAATAAGGTATGTTGAACGAATTGGAGAATTTCCAAATCTTAAGTGAGACATTGTGATCCCACCAGATTTTTTAGAGTCATATGCAAAGTATGCTTGTACGTACTTGTCTGTATGCTCTCCAATGATTTTGATTGCTTGTTTGTTCGCACCAACTGTACCATCTGATCCAAGTCCCCAGAATTTACATCTGATTGTTCCTGGATAAGCAATTTTCACTTCTTCTTTTACTTCGATAGATGTATTCGTTACATCATCTACGATACCTACTGTAAATTGATCTTTTGCATTTTCATCTGCAAGGTTATCAAAGATTGCTTTAATATGAGTTGGTGTTACGTCTTTTGAACCAAGTCCATAACGTCCACCAATGATCACTGGTTGTTTATCTGAACCATAGAATGCTGCACGTACATCTAAGTATAATGGCTCACCAAGTGCTCCTGGTTCTTTCGTTCTATCCATTACACAGATTTTAGTTGCAGTAGCTGGAATAGCTCCTAAGAAATGTTTTACTGAGAATGGTCTAAATAAATGAACTTTTACAAGCCCATATTTGCCACCTTGTGCATTAAGATACTCGATTGTTTCTTCAATTGTTTCTGTTACTGAACCCATAGCTATTACTACATCTGTTGCATCTTCTGCCCCATAATAGTTGAATAAACCATGTTTTCTACCTGTAAGTTCAGCCATTTTATCCATGTACTCTTCTACTACATTTACAATGTTGTGGTAGTATTTGTTTGAAGCTTCTCTTGTTTGGAAGTAAATATCTGGATTTTGAGCTGTACCTCTTGTCACTGGGTGATTTGGAGATAGTGCTCTTGATCTAAATTCAGCTAAAGCTTCTTGATCTATTAAACTTGCATAATCACTATATTCTAGTACTTCTACTTTTTGAATTTCATGTGATGTTCTAAATCCATCAAAGAAATGTACAAAAGGAAGTCTTCCTTTAATCGCTGCTAAGTGCGCAACTGGTGCAATATCAGCAACTTCTTGAACTGAACCTGATGCAAGCATAACACATCCTGTTTGTCTAGCTGCCATAACGTCTTGGTGGTCACCAAAGATTGAAAGAGCTTGTGCTGCTAATGCACGTGCACTAACATGGAATACCCCTGGTAATAACTCCCCAGCTACTTTATACATATTTGGAATCATAAGTAATAACCCTTGAGATGCTGTAAATGTAGTTGTTAATGCACCCGCTTGTAATGATCCGTGGAATGTACCAGCTGCACCTGCTTCTGATTGCATCTCTACAACACTTACAGGTTGACCAAATATATTTTTCTTGCCTTGTGCTGCCCATTCATCTACTACTTCTGCCATGTTTGATGATGGAGTAATTGGGTAGATTGCTGCTACATCTGTGTAAGCATAAGCTACGTATGATGCTGCCGTATTTCCATCAATGGTCATTTTTAATTTTGACATATGTAATTGCCTCCTTGGTTTCTATGCTTATAACTATCTATCATAATTTCTAATTATAGTTTAGTAATAATAATTATCCTATAATCTTTATTATAATACTTTTTTAAAATTTAGCCATACTTTTTTTCAAAAAATCCTAATTAAATTTTAGCATTTTTTATTTTTTCTTCAGTGACTTAATCACCTTTAATTTTTACTCTAAAAATTAGTTTATTATGTGTTTTTTTTGATTAATTTTTTTACCTTAATCTAGATTGTACCAAATATCAATTTTATTTCAAAGACTTTTTTAAGTTTATAAAAAGTTTTTTAATATTTAAATTAATTAAAATGAAAAAACAGCGTGTAAAGATATCTCTTCACACGCTACTTCTAATAGTCTCTATCAAGTAGCATTTCAGCTACATCTAATAGTATTTTTTTATATTCATTATCTGGTAGTCTATCAATGAGCTTAAAAGCTTTTGCTGTATATTTATGAGCTAACTTTCTAGCTGCTTCTATTCCACCATATTGGTCTGTAAGCCTTATAATCTCTTTTATATCTTCCTTGGAGTAATGCTCTTTATTTAATATTTCTAATAAATCTTGTGGTTTTTGCTCTAATGCATAAATAAGTGGTAGGTTGTAAATACCGTCTGTTAAATCATTAGCTTCATCTTTTCCTAATCGAGCAGCTTCTCCTACATAATCTAAAAGGTCATCTATAATTTGAAAGGCCATCCCTATATTGTGTCCAATGTTCCAAAATGTTTTGGCTAATACCTTATTACAACCACTCTCAGCTGCACCTATGTAAAGACTCAAAGAGAATAATTCTGCTGTCTTACCTGAAACTCTTCTTAGGTAATGCTTTACAGATACCTCTTTGTTAAATCTAGAATTCAGCTGTTCTACTTCACCTAGGCAAATTCTTGACATGGATCTACTATCTACTTGTATACTTTGCAAAGATGCAGTTTCTGCTAATATTTTAAAGCATAAGCAGAATAAGTAGTCTCCAATATAAACCGCATAGGCTTTACCATATTCTGATTGTATCGTTTGCTTTCCTCTTCTTAAAGTTGCGTCATCTATAATATCATCATGAACCAACGTAGCCATATGAAACATTTCAACTACCGATCCCAAAGCTCTTGCTCTTTCTGAATTATATTCACCAAACTTAGACGCTAAGATTGTAAAAGCCGGTCTAATCATTTT
>JBOFPL010000015.1:0-7108 GCA_051659885.1 Cellulosilyticaceae bacterium | reverse complement strand
ATTGGAGTAGATGAAAAAATGCAAGGAGAGGGAATTGGAAATAGTATGGTATTAGCTCTTAAAAACTATGCTAAAATACACGGGTATAAGAATATTTTTGTAGGTACACAATTGATGAATAAAGGAGCAATGCAGTTTTATCAAAAACAGGGGTTTGTATTAGAATCAGTCTATACGGTTTATCATTATTGGCCAGGTCGAGAAGTATAATAAGGTAATAGGGAACATTTCATAACTAATTATTAGTAGACTTAATCAAGAAGAGAGCTATAAAACTAGAGTAATAGTTTTGTAGCTCTTTTGGATATATATAGATTAAATGATATAGTGTGAGACTAGTTAGAATGAAAATAGTCAATTTCTGTCAAGTTAGGAAGTGTTGAGGATGAAGATTGATAGTGAATAGTAGTACACGTGTTATTAAAAAGATCTAAAGATGGAAAGAGTTTAAATTTTTGGTTTAAAGTAGCAGGATAATAGTAGTCATAGATTCTGAAATACATCTGATACTCTTCGACAGAACAGACATAAATAAATTGATTTAAGATAGCATCCTCATAAAGTTTCATAGTATGTGTGCTAAGGTTATACTGTGTATATCCCTTGACAAGAAGCGAACGAATGGGTAGGTTTGGGATATATTGTGATAAGGTGGTCAAGAAGTCTTTATGACAAAATGTATTATAAGAAAGATTGAAAAAATAGAAAAAATCATACTCAGAAGTAAGGGTATCCAGCTCATTACGAATAACATCACGTAGAGGTTTTGATGTAAATAGAATATAATTTGGTAAAGGTGATGTGAGGGATAAGTACTCAGAGACAAGCGGTTCTATTTCTTCGGAAATTTGTATATAGCATTTTAGAGGATAAGCTGTTTCTACAAAAGGTTTTAACGTAAATTGAGTTAAGATATGAAGTAGATTATGAAGTGTTTTTTTGTCATTGGCAGAAATAGAAGGAAAATAAATTCTTACTATAAGTAAATTGTTCATTAAACAAGTACCTCCTTATAAATTAAAGGATCCAAAAGTTTTTTTGATACGAATAATTTCATCTTTGTCTGTAATAAGATGTTTATCATAGCTTTGTAGGAAGGATTGCCAAGTATTATGACCATGAACAACTATAATGAAGTTACGGTCCATAAGTGGTTCATAGGGGAATCGATGTGCAATGGTATGAGAAAGCTCTAGGTAGTGTTGATAAACACTAAGATAGTCAGAAACACTAAAAATTTGAGTATAAATACTAGGGGATGTATTAGCGTAGTAGGCTAATACATCTTCTTGTTCGTTATAAACATAGCCTTGTTTGCAAACAAGACAAGATGTATTAGGCTTGGCTTCGTAATCATACATTTTCTGGATATAATTCTCATGATACATGTCATCGCTATCTATTCTAACGAGATAAAATAAATCCCCATCTTTGATATAATTATTAATAAAAACTTCTTTGTGAGGGGTAAAAATAATATTTTCAGGAAGAGGAGGATATTGTTTTAATAGTTCGTTGATAAAAGGCATGCTTTCTTCATAAGTAGATAAACAAGCTATAAAGTTTTGATTTGTTTGATTTTCTAAACTTTTTCGCGTATAGTTCATAAAAATTTTTAGGCGATTACGAATCCAATCTTCAGAAAGTGGATCAATACCAAAACGCTTAGATAAATCGAAGTCAGAGTAGTTAAATCTAGAACAAACAACTATTTTTTTTTTCATATAAAAATCACTCCTTGAAGTTAAGAAGATTGGGATTAAGTTATTGAGAATTAGATGAAATGAGCATTGCGAAGAACTGTTTCAATGGCGTCTTTATCTAAAAGTTGCTCGGTAAAAGGTTCATTTGTGAGAGGGCTTTGTTTAAGTGTTTCATGATAATGACTCAATAAGCCAGGGATATTAAGTGTAGGTAAAACTAGGAAGTAATGCTCGTTATATTCATAGGTGTGAGCGTATTCGTAGGTATATAAAAGTTCTTCATGGAGTTTTTCACCAGCCCGAACACCAATGATTTCTATTTGAGTAGATTCGTTTCCATAGTGTTTAATAAGGACCTCAGCAAGGTCTTGAATCCGAAAAACAGGCATTTTCATGACTAATGTTTCACCACCAAAGGTGTTGATACTTGCCTTGAAAAGCAAATCAATGGCCTCTTGGATAGTAAGAAAATATCTTGTCATATCAGGATGGGTAAGGGTAATTTTATTTTGAGTACGAATTTGTTCTATAAATAATGGGATAACACTGCCGTTAGAACCTAGTACATTACCGGCACGAATACAGGTAAAACGTGTGTTAGATTCAAGGAGATTAGCTTGTATAATCAATCGTTCACTAGCAGATTTGCTGATGCCATATAAATTAAAAGGAGCGACTGCTTTATCGGTGGAAACGTGAATGACCTTTTGAACCTGATTATGAATAGCAGTATGAATGACATTACGTGTACCTAAAATATTAGTCTTAATAGCTTCTTCGGGATATTCTTCGCAAATTGGAACATGCTTAAGTGCAGCAAGATGAAAAACGTAATCTACATTTTTCATAGCTTGATCTAGTGCAGATTCATCACGAATATCACCAATAATATATTTGATAGTAGAATCATTAAAAGTTCTGGACATATGAACTTGAGGGAGTTCGCTTCTAGAAAATATGCGGATTTGTTTAGGAGAAAATTCTAATAAGCGTTTAGTGAGCTCTTGCCCCCAAGAGCCTGTGCCACCTGTTATAAGGATGGTTTTATTAGTATACATTAGGGCACCTCCATAATTGTTGGAATTAAAGTTAATACTGATTCATAGTATGTCGGAAAATAGATAAAAGTGACAGTAGGTGCAAGATAAAAGCATTGATTAAGCGTAAATAGAATGTCTTGAAACAAAGAATGGTTAAATGAGTGAGAACAAGAGACAGGCAAATTACATATAATAGGGATATTGAAAAGAAGAAAACAGCTCTTTTAAAATAAGGAGAGAATAGTACTAGAGAATTTATGGCATGAAACATTAAGGGTAGAAAAATAACAAAAAATAATGTGCAAAAAAGAGAAAAATAAAAAAATATAATAGGTGTAATGAGATAAATGTCTATAAAATGACGTGTAAATACGATAAAAACATACAAAAATACATTGGAAATAAAAAGATTAAGTAACTTAGGTGTAATATATGAACAAATTTGAAACAAAAAAGCTATATTTGGTTGTATCTAATTCATATTTATTTTGTATCATAGAATTAATAAAAATAAAGAAGAGGTGAGTGTGATGAAAAGAATATTAGCATATGGATTAATAGGAGCAACTATTCTAGCGAGTCAAAGTTCCATTTTTGCAGCAGAGCCTGTAGCCTCACCCCTAGCGAACCCTAGTGTGGAAAGTAGTCAGGTATCTGTAGAGCAGATGCAGGAGATCTTAGACTATAGAGTGGAACTTGTGTGTAAGGCACTTAACAAGAATATAGATGAAGTTTCAAAGCAAGAAATTCTAGAAGCGATTCATCAGTTATAAAGTTAAAAGAAGACTGTAGAGTCTTCTTTTTTTGTAGGAATTTTAAGGAGCAGAACTAGAAGGTTGGACATAAAATATAGTATATGAGATATGAATAAATAGAGGAGCTAGCCTATGGAAAAGAAACTGGTTATATCTACAAGATTTAATTATTCAGATTTTGATATTGCAACACAGTTTAAGATTAACCCACGTTCTGTTGAATGGATAGAAAATCGTATGAAAATTTTTATGACTTATACGCGTAAAAGTTTTGAACAACAAACTAATCAAAACTTTATAGCTGTATTAGCGACATATGAAGAGAGTATGCCCTTGATAAATGAGCTACTTAAAAAGTATCCTCCTTTGCCTTCAAATATTATTTTTTCACCCTATAAAGAGCAAGTGATTACAGAATATATTAAAGGAAGTGACTTGCTGTATATGATGCATATTGATAGTGATGATATGTACCATGAAGGCTATGTACAAAAAATGTATGATCATCCATACAACCCTAATATTTCAAGTTTAGTATGTAATTTGGGGTATATTTATAATGCGAAAGAAGATTTATTAGCACCTTATTGGAATCAATCACCAAGTATTTTTACTCAAATATTTAGAGTAAAGGATTATACTAACGTATATCAGCATTATGGAGAAATTTCACATGGATTTGCCTATAGATTCCCCTATAAGTATGTAGAAGATAGAAATTACGTTATCATTGTGCATGGGAAAAATACGTGGCAACCTTTCTTAGCATCTTATAAAAATGTAATTATTACAGATGAACAGGAAAAGAGTAGAATTAAGAAGCAATTCGCACTTTAGCAAATAAGGGAGGGATTTAAGTGAGGAAAGCAGTTATTATTAAAATAAGTTTTCCGGAGATTGCAGTAATAGATGGAGAGATAGATAGGAAAGAGTTAGAAGATAAGTTTAATATATTGATAAATTTTACACTTAAACCTTTTATACAGCCTCACGGTATGGAGTTAAGATGTTATGTAGAATACCCACCAAATTTAACAGAGCGGATAGATGAATTAGTAGCAAAGGAGGGATTTAAAGAAGGAAATATTGTATTTACTCCAAATCCAGAACGAAGTATTCGCACCCATGCAGTAAAAGATCGTATTATTGCAGATGTAGATGAGATGAAGTTTAAAGATGATGAGATTATTTATTTTATGAGATTAAACTATAATATGGTATGTAAAGAAGAGGTTTTTAAAGAATTAAGTGAATATGTACCAGAAGATGAAATAAGGGTATTATTATTTGGTAATAATGAAAGCTATAGACTAAGTGATGGGAGTACAGAGCCGATATCCGACGAACTGATTGCAGGATGTATTTGTATTTGTTCAGGGTGGGAGTATAGACTTTACTTTAGATTATATGATTATTTTTACCCTAAAAAAATGGAAGAAAAAGCTAGATTAATACCCCATCGCTATATATTTAACCGGATGATAACGATGATAGAAGAATAAAATGTATAGCCTATATAGAAGCCTGCTTACTTTTACTAAGTAGTAAAAAATAAGCAGGCTTCTATATAGGCTATAATTGTAGGTATTGGGAGGTTATTTGATTTGCACTTGTAGTTCACAAGAGTAGGTATCGGGTTGAAAAAGATAGGTTAATAAATTACTCTCTATAACTTGTTTAACCTGGATATTGTTGACCTTAAGATAAGTAAGTAAATGCGTCATTTGTTCTTTTTCGGTGACTTGAGTATAACTAATGCAAAGGAATGTCCCCGCAGGAATACAACGGAGGGAAGAAGATTTGAGCAAGTCATTTCCATATTTGATCGTTCCAAAAACATGGGTAGGTACAATTTCATAAAGGTTATTAATAGTATAAATTGTACCGGATTCAATATCTGGGATATAATTGTTTTGTTTAATCAGTTCATTAACTTTTGAATAGTCAATGAGCACATTAAGATTAGAAACGTTGTTACAGGGTAAGGTTACAGCCCACCTTTCAGGTAAGTGTTTCGTTTGAATGGTTGGGTCTGAGAGGATATGGGCAGAATGATGAATAGCCTCTGAAATATGATCAATATTTGTAATAGTTTCTTGAAGTGAAGTCATAGTATCTAAGGCAGCTTGTTTTTGGGTTTGAAGAAAAGAAAGTAAGGTGTGCATATCTTTTTCTTCGAACAGTTGCTTTAAATCTGCTAGGCTGGTACCAAGAGATTTACATGTTTTAATAATATCGATATAAACGAGTTGGTCTAAAGAGTAATATCTATAGCCACTTTGAGGATCGATATACTTTGGGACCAAAAGTCCTATGCGGTGATAATGTCTAAGGGTTTGTATGGTTAAATGGGTGATTTGAGAGACTTCCCCAATAGAAAGTAAACTTTTCATATATGAACTCCTTTATGTATTGACTCTAGTGTTACTATATAGTTTATACTTTGGGCAAATAAAAGTAAACGGAGGATATAGCTTATGAAGCAATTAATTTACAGAACCATTAAAAAAAGTGACTATCCGACTATTAAAGCATTGATTAATAGTGCTTGGCACTTTGAGCGGTTTGCAACCCATGAAAGAATTAGAGAAGATATACTAGAGATCTATCTAAGAAACTGTTTAATAGAACAAACCTTTAACACGGTAGTTGAAGATGAAGGGAAAGTAATCGGTATCTTGTTAGGTAGAAGTGAAAAAGCGTATAAAAAGTATAAGGTTAATCCCCATACACTCCCTATTATGTATAGGATTATTAAGTTTTGCTTTTCAGAACAAGCACGGCAGGCCACAAAAGGCTATAAAAATTTCTCAAAAGCCTATAAAGATTTAATGGCAGATCGGGCTCAATTATTTGATGGGGAGTTAGTACTATTTATTGTAAATGAAGCCTATAGAGGACAAGGAATAGGTAAACAACTTACCCAAATGTTTTTTGAGTACATGAAACAAACGGATACTAACTGTATCTATTTATATACAGATACGGCGTGTAATTATGCATTTTACGATCAACAAGGATTTAAAAGAATAGATGAGCGGTGGATAGAGGTTGAAAATTTAGAAGGAAAAGAAAAAATGGGTGTCTATTTGTATAGTTATGATTTGAGTTGATGAGATTAATGATTAAATAATAGTGGCATAAAATAAAACATAAATTACCACCAATATTGTAAGTACAGTGTGTAGATACTAATTAAGAAGTTAAATAATGAAGGAGGTAAAAATCATGCCTAACTTATCTGAAAAAGAATTAATGGCTGTTAATGAACTTTTATCAGGAGAAGAACAATTCATTAAAAAATTTAATATGCTTGCAGAGTCTAGTACTGATCCTGTATTAAAAGAAAAATTTACACATATTGCAAGTCAACATCAACAACATTTTAATGCTATTTATCAACATTTACAATAAGGGAGGGCTATCTTATGAACAATTTTGGTGAGAAAGAAATGTTAACAGATGCTTTAGATGCTGAAAAATCTGCTACATGTCTCTATAATACTTTTGCAAATGAATGTGTAGATCCAGGATTAAGAGACACATTTATGAATCTATTAGAAAAAGAACACAATATTCAATTTGAAGTATTTAATGAAATGCATGCAAG
>JBOFPL010000014.1:0-6731 GCA_051659885.1 Cellulosilyticaceae bacterium | reverse complement strand
TTCATCCTTCACAAAATACTCTGGATGTTCCTTGAAAATAGCAGAATCTGCTTCTGCAATAAATGGTGCCACCCAAATAGCTGGTTCAAATCCTTGTTCTTTAATTTGTTTAATAAGCTCAGGTAAATGTTTAAAAGTATCTGCCGCTGTAAGATAATCTCCCATATAGGCTTGATACCCATCATCGATTTGTATATATTTGAACTGTGGAATATTTTTTTGAAGTGATTTCATATTTTCATAGATATCTTCTTGTGTAACATCTGGGCCATAATAATACCAAGAGCACCATCCAGTAGGTATTGGTTCAAAATGTAATCGTTTATGATGATTACCTAATCTCTCACCCAATACTCCTAACAGTTCCTCTCTGTCTTTCCCTGTTTGCATCATGATTTCTTCTAGTACAATCTCTTCTCCTGGGTTCACCACTATGTTCCCTAAATCTTGTTCTAAGATTATTTCCTGTTCATTGAAATGGATTTTTCCTACAAATCTTTCACTTGAGCTATACGCTATGAGTGTATATTCTTCTTCCAATAACATGAGCATATTATACGCTGTAAAATAACCTTCTTTTTGAGGTAATTTGTAATGCCCTACATCACTAAACCCCGTAACTTGTTTAGGATTTTTGAGTGTACCTTCAGTTTGAGAAAGCATATTATATGATTCTGCATAGATCGGCGTATCCCCTGATTGATTATGCTTAAATCTACTCATTATTGCTTTTGAAAGTTTAGTACTCTTATTCCCTACATATTTTGCCTTAACCCTAATAAAATGTGTTTCCATTACGATACCACATTCAAACAACTCTCGTTCATTCCTTATATTAAATATCTCTATTTCATTAAAGTATCTTTTCATTCTTTCCCCTACCTAATAATTTTTATTTACATAGACCTATCTATACTTCTTTTATATCTTTTATTTAAAGAATTTTCAATATTTATTTTGAATTTATTAAAATATCTTTATTAGTTTTTTTTCTTATACTATATATACAAAAAAAAGTTGCAGGAATGAGTTGGATTTTATCTCATTCCTACAACTTTTTTCTTTATTTTATTACCCTTTTTGCTCCTATATATGGCTTCCCGCCACTTGGAAATACATTGCTTGTTGTAATACCTGTTCTTTCATCATTTGAATGTACAATTCTACCATTCCCCATATAAATAGCTACATGAGATACTTTTCCATTATAGCCATAGAAAGTTAAGTCTCCTGGTTGAAGTTCTTTAGAGCTAATACTATATCCGTTATTGGCATATTGTGCACTAGAACTTCTTGAAATACTAATTCCATGTCTAGCCATGATTTGCTGTGTAAATCCTGAGCAGTCTACTCCATTCGTTAAGCTATTTCCTCCATATACATAAGGATTACCAATAAATTTCTTTGCATCTTCTACGATCTGTTGCCCTTTGTTACCCGTAGATGCTGGTTTTGAACTTGGTTTTTGAGTTGTCGTCGTATTGGTCTTTGAAGCGCTCGGTTGTGAAGTACTTGGTTTTGTACTACTTGGCTTTTCAGTAGTTGGACTAATAATTGTTTGATTTTGTGCTTTTTCTCTCGTTAATGTATATCTCTTTGCATCTTTTATATTCTTAGCTGGTAAATATTTTAAGTATGTTGATTTAATATAGTCTTTATGTACATAACCATCAAAGCCTTCTTGGCTTACCTTATACCAGTCTCCCACTTTATAGTGCACTGAGATTTCTTCACCTTTTTCAAATTTCCCTAAAACTTTTGAGTTATTTTTATCTGGGTAATCTCTTACATTTAGCACATCTGCTGTAACCATTGCTACTACCCTATGTATTGAAAGATAATCTGTATGTACGTAACCTCTTTCATCGTTTGCTAATATTACCTTTACCCAATCTCCTGTTTCAGCTACAATCTCTACTGGATCTTTATAATCTAATTGTTCTACAATTGCTCGATCCTTTTTGGCACCTTCTCTTACATTTAAAGTTTGTGTTGCCACTGTTCCATATGCCTGTGCATAAGTGATTGCAGGTATTACAGCTGTTGTGACAGTCATAATAGCTCCTAATAACGCTTTCTTCCAATACATAATTACCTCCCTATTTTCATAACTCATCTATATATTTATACTCATTATTATTTATTAATTAAATGTTACAATTTTATTATAATCAACATTACTAACTTATGTCAATGTATTAATTGTATCTTTTTTGTTAAAAAAACAATAATCCACAGTAAAAAATAGCTTTTTTACTGTGGATTATTGTCAATTTTTTTATGTTTATTTAATATTTTATACCTAAAGCTTGATTTTGCTTTTTTATAAAATAAGCTAATTCATACTGTGATTCTGGGTTAGTTTCATAAACACAATACTCTGGATTAATGGCCTTAAGAATATCTAATGCAATAGGATGATCAAACGGTTGATGAGGATCTAACTTGTTCACATGTTCCATTAATACCCTGTGTTTATAGGCTTTATTTGTTCCTTCTTTGTACTTTTGCAACCTATAACTATGATCTTGTTGCATATATCTTTTTGGTAATGTTTTATTTAAATGCACCCCTTTGATGTACGCTTTAATCTCACCTAAGTTTTCTAGTACTTTTTTAACATATGTGTAACATTTAATTTCAGTATCTATATTTTCATTCGTTAATATAAGATGAGAAATATCCATTAAATACCCTTTATTGGCATACTGTATTTCTTCTATAAAAGATTTACACAACTCTTTATTTAAGTAAGTTAATCCTGGCCACCATAAGTTTTCAAACAATAACAGGGGTCCTTCTTCATTTGCTGGGAACACTTCGTTAATTAATTCAGCGGTTGCTTTCATGACCTCTTCATCTGTATAACTAAATTCCCATGTAAAAGAATCTTCTGGCCTAATATGGCACACATGAAATACCATATATTTTGCCCCTACTGCCTTAGCTCTTTCATATTGCCTCTTATAGGATTCTATTAGGACATTTCTATCCAACCCTTGATAGTAGGCTAATACTTCCTCTTCTGATCCTAGTAATTCTTTGACCTTCTCTAAGTCACCTCTCCAAAATTCTAACCACATTGGATAAAAACTTAAATGAATTCCTTTAACTATACCTGCTGGTATTTTACTAATATCATAGTCTGCTGTTAGCCCTAGCTCTACACCATCCATCTGATGTTTTTCTGCAAAAGCTTTTATCTTATCCCAGTCATCTTCAAACCATGTAAGATATTTATTCGTTGTGGAAATATGAAATAATTTGTCCATTATTTTACCTTATACACTTCTTTTGGATTTGCTGATTTGATCAGCTCTCTAAGTTCTTTGATTTGCATTTCTGTCATATTATGTTTAGGAACGATTTGAGCTTGTACCTTGTCTACAAAAAACCTAAAGTCTTTTCCTGTTTCAATAATACGGCTATATGTTTCCCATGGTACCTCATCTGCTAGCTCACCTGCTTGAATATAAATTTTATCTGGATAAAAAATATATTTTGAGCCATTTGCAAAAATAGGTGATTGCATTTGACTAGCTGTAATATTCCATACTTTCCATGGCGTTGCTATTAATATAAAGATAGGTAGCATGATAAATAATATATTTTCAGATATAAATATATCTAAAGGAGCTGTTCTTGTCATGAATTTATACACCAAGAATACTAATAACCCTACTCCTAATGCCAATACTACTTTACTAAAAACAGATTTATAAGCGATATGCATATTGAATCTTAAAACGTCAGATACTTTTAACTTTACGTCTACATCTACGTTTTTATTTTGTTCACTCATCTATTCACCTCTTAACCTTTTATATGAGGGCTATTATAACATTTATTATTTATAATTACTAGAACCTATCTATACGCTCATCAAAACAATAAGAGGATGTAACAAGCATCTTTTATACTTGTTACATCCTCTTATTTATGCCATTACCTGACTCTTTAATGCTAGTTGATAAAGATTATAGTACGTTGATTTATGTGTTAATAACTCTTGATGGGTACCCATTTCTCTGATTTGTCCCTTATGCAATACAATAATATTATCTGCATGCTGAATCGTAGCCAATCTATGTGCTACCATTAACGTTGTTCGTCCTTCCATCATCTTATAAAGTGCATCTTGAATCAAGGTTTCAGTTTCTGTATCAATATTAGCCGTTGCTTCATCTAATATAAAAATCTTAGGATCAAATGCAATTGCTCTAGCAAAAGAAATAAGCTGTCTTTGTCCCGTTGAAAGCGTAGCCCCTCTTTCTATTACTTTTTCTTTGTATTTATGTGGCATACGCTCAATAAATTCATGTGCATTTACAAGTTTAGCAGCTCGTTCTACTTGTTCATTAGTAATTGTGCTTTCACCTAATCTAATATTACTTTCAATATCACCTGTAAACATAAAGACATCTTGTAATACCTGCCCAATTTGTTTTCTTAAATCTCTTAAATCATACTCTTTGATATCTATTCCATCTAATAAAATTTGTCCTTTTTGAATATCGTAATACCTACAAATCAAACTGAGAATAGACGTCTTCCCTGCTCCAGTAGCCCCTACAAAAGCCACCTTTTGTCCTGCCTCTATTTTGAAAGAAAGATCTTTCAGAATCCAATCCTCTTCTTCGTAAGCAAACCATACATTTTTAAACTCTATACTTCCTTTAAAATCATCTAACTGTATCTTATGCGTTCCGTTTATAATCTCATTTTCTTCATCTAATATACTAAACATTTTTTCAGCTGAAGCTAGAGCAGACTGAAGAATATTGAAACTCTCTGCTAATTCTTCTATTGGTCCAAAGAAGTCTTTTGTATAAGAAACCATAATAATTAATGCGCCAATAGTCATTGTCCCTTGTAATACACTTTGACCACCTACTAACAGTACCATTGCTACTCCCAAATAACATAAGAAAAAGATAAAGGGTCTAAAAAGCATAAAGGCTGTTAGCTCTTTCATTCCTGCATCATAGAGCTCTTTATTGATTTTATCTAATTGCTTAACTTTTGACTTTTCTCTAGTAAAAATCTGTATAATTCTCATCCCTGACAGATGCTCCGCCAAGAATGCATTCATCTCTGTAAGCTTATTACGCACTTCTCGATAGGCACGTCTAGAATAATACTTAAATATAATTGTTGCAATAATTACGATAGGTAACAATGCCAAAACATATAACGCCGTTTTAAAGTTAGTCCTTAGCATCATAATCATGACTCCACCTATAAATAAAACATATTTCAAGAGGTTAACAATAACGCTCGTATACATTTCATTAAGTGTTTCTGTATCATTTGTTACTCTTGTAACCAGTTTACCTATGGGATTTTGATGATAAAATCTAAAAGGTAAATCTAGCATTTTATCATAAATTTCCATACGCATCGTTAAAATAATATTTTGCCCAATATACTGTAATAGCATTACTTGAGCATAAACGACAATAAAACTTACGACTAATATCCCAAGAAATAGCCCTGCTTGAGTTCCTAAGCTCTTTAAGTCAATACTTCTGATCACTTTAAGTTCTTCTTTGTTTAGGCTTCTTCCTTCATAAGTTTGATCTGCCACCTTTATTAAAATTCCTGCTTCATTTGCTTCTAAAATCATCTGATTAAACATTTCTGGTGAAGCATTCCTAACTTCTAAAGCATCATTTACTTGTATTTTCTCTAGCCAATAGTACTTATCTTTATATTGAATAACTTGATAAGCTACTGTTGAATCTTGTTCTCCATCTATATGCTTTAAGCTTTTCCCCTCAAACTGAATCGTTTCTTGATCACTTGATGTCGCTTCTACAAAAGGTACTTTATAACCTTCTACAAATAAGTCTACTGCATTTCCTATAATAACAGGTCTTGCAAGATCTGCTCCGGTTCCTATCACCATTAAACAAACGACTAATAAAAACCACCATTTATAAGGCTTAGCGTAAGAGAGCAGTCTTTTTATTAATTTACTATCTTTCATACTCTATCCCTCCTATGCCTCATTAATTTCTTCTTCTAATTTTTGTTGGTTATTCATCTCTGCGTAGATTCCGCCTCGTTCAAGTAAACTTTCATGATTACCTACCTCAGCTATCTGCCCATGTTCTAATACAATAATTTTATCTGCATGTTTTACTGTAGAAATACGGTGTGCAATAATAATATTTGTTTGATCCCCTCTCACTTGCTTTAAATTTGAGAGAATTTGCTCTTCTGTTTTTGTATCAACAGCTGATAAAGAATCATCTAAAATCATAATCGGTGCATTTAAAATAATAGCTCTAGCAATAGAGCTTCTTTGCTTTTGTCCACCAGATAATGTAGTTCCTCTTTCTCCTACCACTGTCTCATATTGATTAGGGAAGTCTATAATGTTGGTATGCACATCTGCTTTTTGAGCTGCTTCCATTACTTTTTCCATCACGACTTCATCTAATCCAAAAGCAATATTATTAGCTATACTATCACTAAACAAGAAATTATCTTGAGGTACATAGGCAATATTTCTTCTTACACTCTCTAAGCTCGCTTTCATAATGTCTTTACCATCTAGCAAAATGGTACCTTCTGGTGAGTTATATAATCTCAGTAATAGATTTACGAGTGTAGATTTTCCACTCCCTGTGCGTCCTAGTATGGCGAGAGTCTCCCCTGCTTTAATCTCTAAGTTAATATCCTTTAAAGCATTTTGTTGATTATCTGGAAAATCAAAGCTTAATCCC
>JBOFPL010000013.1:0-1612 GCA_051659885.1 Cellulosilyticaceae bacterium | reverse complement strand
AGGAGGTTATTACTGTTTCTTATAATGGGGAACAAATGCAGTTAGAACAACAACCACAGAAAATAGGGGAGAGTGTGCTTTTACCGCTTAGAAGTGTATCACAATTTTTAGGATATAAAGTGAATTGGAATGCAGAAACTAAACAAATTGATATTATTGAAGGGGGGACAACTATAAGATTAGTTATTGATAGTGATAAGGCGGAAGTTAATGGTGAGGAAATTAAGCTTAATGCCCCCGCACAAATGGTAGAAGGGACAACATACGTTCCGGTGAGGTTTGTAGCAGAAGCACTCAATATAGGTGTGGATTGGGATAGTCAAACTCAATCAGTGAACTTAGAAAGTAAATATAGTCTGGATGAAGTGAATAAACAACTCCTAGTAAGAACAAAAGAAGGTAAAAAGATAATTTCAGAAGTTAATACCTTGAATGAATATGCAGATGATACATATGTAGCGTATCATACAACAAAAAATGGCAGTGAAATTGTTTCAGTAGGGCAACTCATACAAGGGGCAGCTGGTATGGGAACAACCAGTACAGCTTTTTATATGAAGGATGAAAAGCTTGTAGATAAAATAGAAAAGTCATTTCATTACACAGGTGATGACGGTATTATAGAATTAGATGATTTCGTTATTTTAAATGATAAAAGTGATTTGAAATTCTATGATGATAAAACAGGTAATCTTATTCAAAAGTATAATTTAAATGATTTTCAAGAAGGATTAAAGCTAGATATAATGAAGATACGGCCCAATTATATAATGGGGAGGCATGAAAGAACTATTCACATTGTAGACCTCGTAACAGGCAAAGTAACTCGTATTTTAGACCTCATTCCAGAAGTAGACCAAGCTTATGTTTTTCAAAGTGATATGCACTTATACACCGATAATATTAAGTTAGTTTGGGAAACAGACACAGCATTGGTATTCAAGTATTACAGTATTACTGAAGAAATAGAAAAAACTGTAACATGTAAGTTAGGACAGTAAATGTGTCGGGGCTCTAAAAGCTTAAATAACGTTCTATAGTATTTTTGATACTGTACAGTAGTGCATCTACGGATACAGACTTATCCTAAATGGAATTAGATAACTAGATGTGCATGCCAAATAGAGCCTAAGGTGCCTTATATTTTTCCGGCAGCGTAAGCTGAATCATAGTCAAAGATGGCATCAATGGTGAAGGCTTCGACTTGCTTCCATTTTTTGAGGATACCTAAGGCGTAATCGAAGGCTTTGCCTTTATGGCTTGCCATTTGTAGTGCCATTGTGATGGCGTCTTTTTCAAATTTGAGGAGCATCCTAGCGAGTTGTTGCTGGACGGCTTGGGTTGGTTTTTGGTCAAAGCAGTATTTGTAGAGCTGAATGAGTTCTTCTCCTATTTTATTTTTAGAAGGGGTAGAAGGGGTTATTGATGGTTTAACCACGACAACTTTTTTTGGTTGAGTAAGTGGTTGTTGTGTAACAATCTCAGTTTCATTGGGCTCAGTTGGTTGAGTCTTAGTTTCATTAGGGCGTAAATCTTCCGGGTTTAGAGACGGATTTTCTACGGGTTTAGACTCGGTAATTTTACGGGTCTCTTGATGCTCAAGGGTTACAGT
>JBOFPL010000012.1:0-2620 GCA_051659885.1 Cellulosilyticaceae bacterium | reverse complement strand
GGTATGCCAGCATTAGGTGTAGAGGGGGCGGCTATCGCAACGGTTATAGCTAGGATAACAGAGTTTACTATTGTGCTTATTTTTATGTTGAAATTTGAGAAAAAAATAAAGTTTAGACCCAAACATTTTAAAGTGATTGATAAACTTATCCAAAAAGATTATATCAAGACATGTACACCTGTTATTTTCAATGAGTTTTTATGGTCAACAGGATCTTCTATGATTGCAGTTGTAGTAGGAAGACTAGGGACAGAGGTTGTAGCTGCGAATAGTATCAATACGGTAACCAATCAATTTGTAACAGTATTCATATTTGGTATTTCAAGCGCTGCGGGAGTTATTATAGGCAATACAATAGGAGAAGGTAAATTAGAGCAGGCAAAAGAGTATGCAATCACTTTAACCGCTTTAGTAGCGGGATTAGGCTTGCTAGCAGGAGGAATTACTTTTATGGTAAGACCTTACGTAGTTCAGTTTTATAATGTATCTGATTTGACCAAGTCTATTGCTATGGATATTATGGGAGTAACATCTATTATTGTATTTTTCCAAGCCCTAGCTGCTACGACAATGATGGGGATTTTAAGAGGTGGAGGCGATGTGAAATTTGTACTTGTGAGTGACGTTATTTTCATGTGGATTGTGGCAATACCATTTGGATTCCTTGCGGCATTTTGGTGGCAATTACCGGTTACAGCAGTCTTCTTTATTTTAAAGAGTGATGAAATCTTAAAAGTGATGGTCAGTTTAGTGAGATTGCTCAGCGGAAAATGGGTGAAAGAAGTAACCCGTGAAACTGTAGCGATAAGTGAAGCTGCTTCGTAAAAAGAAAGATGACAAGAGCTAAAAGAATGTGGTATAATTAAGCACAAAATCTGGATAACATAACTTTCGTATAAATTTGGCGATATGGGCCAAGAGTTTCTACCTACTTACCGTAAATGAGTGGACTACGAGAGGGACTTTAGATAGCAAATTAAAGGACTTCTCTATATAGAGAAGTCCTTTTTCATAAGAAAAGGAGCTAGAGCGATGGAACTATTACAAAATAAAATTATGCAAGAAGGTACAGTAAAAGCAGGGGGAGTACTTAAGGTAGATGGGTTTTTAAACCACCAAATGGATATTCATTTATTTAATGAAATGGGAAAGGAATTTAAGAGACTCTTTGAAGGTAAAGAGATTACTAAAATTCTAACAATAGAGGCATCAGGAATAGGAATTGCTTGTATTGTAGCACAACACTTTAATGTACCAGTAGTATTTGCAAAAAAGGCTGAATCTAAAAACTTAGATGGAGACATGTATATGAGTGAAGTGCATTCTTATACAAAAGGAAAAGATTATGTCATTAGAGTGTCTAAGAAATTTATCGGAAAAGAAGATAAAGTATTATTAATAGATGACTTTTTAGCAAAGGGAAAAGCTTTAATAGGATTAATAGATATTTTAGAACAAGCAGGAGCAACATGTGTAGGTGCTGGAATTGCAATTGAAAAAGGTTTCCAAAAAGGTGGAGATGAATTAAGAGAAAAGGGATATAATATCCAGTCTCTAGCGATTGTAGAAGAAATGGAAGAAAATTATATTGTGTTTAGAAAGTAAAAATACCTCTATCTCTATCGGCTAGAAGTGGTATAATAAAAGTAGAGTAAATCTATCGGCCTAGACAGAAAAGGAGGTAGGATATGTTAGGGTATTTAAACCAAGAAGAATTTGTAAGAAGGTATCCCTTTATCCTTCAGGACATCGAGCACTCACACATAGACTGGGATGCATTAGAACAGATTTATGTGGATTACAATGAGTATAAGGAGACTTATACAACCCAGGCTGATTTTATTGCCAATACATTGAGAACTCATCCGAGTATTCATACCGTGAAATCACGGATCAAAGATGGATATGGATTATTAGAAAAAATTATTCGTAAAACAGAGGATAGGCAGAGAAAATATGGAGAAGCATTTCATTTTACAGTAGATAATTACAAAGAAGAGATTAATGATTTAATCGGTATTCGTGTAATCCATATTTTCAAACAAGACTGGGAGGCCATTCATGAGTTTATCAATAACACCTGGAAAGTCATAGAAATTACAGCCAATGTAAGAGAAGGTGATGATACAGACTGTTTTGATGCATTAGATATTACTGTAGTGTCAAGAAAGTCAGGGTATCGCTCAGTACATTACCTTATCGAGTTTTATCCTACTAGCCAAAAAGTTATTGCAGAAATTCAGGTAAGAACGATTTTTGAAGAAGGTTATGGTGAAATTGATCATAAACTAAGATATTCTCATAAGAAGATACCAGAGGTAATGGAATCTAATCTAATGCTTTTTAACCGCATTGCAGGAAGTGCAGATGAAATGGCTTCATTTATTAACCTATTGAATCAGAATTGGTGTGAGATGGAAAAAGGTTATGAGGGTTTATTAGCTGAAAAAGAAATTCAAATAAAAGCGCTTGAGAAGCAACTACTTAAATTAAAGCAAAGACATGAATGAGCACTTGTATTATATACAGGTGCTCATTTTTACAAAGGAGCTAGAGAAATGAGAAAATTTGAAGAGATCATAAGGGTTCAAGAAGCATTTATTAAAGAAAATAGTAAAAA
>JBOFPL010000011.1:0-14148 GCA_051659885.1 Cellulosilyticaceae bacterium | reverse complement strand
ATGGCACATCCTTTATTCTTAGGTTGTAATACATTTGTAGATCAAGAAGTTGGAAGGGTAGTTGAAGCAGTAGAAAGATATGCACCCGATGCACTAATTATTTATACAAGTGATCATGGTGTATTCTTCAATGAGCATGGATTATCTGCAAAAGGACCAGCTATGTATGATGACATTACCAATATTCCTCTTATCATTAAATGTAATCAGTTTGAACAAAGAGGAATAGTGGATTCTAATCCTGTTTCTCATGTAGATTTAGCACCAACTATATTTGATTTTATGGGAGTACCGATTCCTAAGATGTTTGTAGGAAAAAGTATCAAAGATCAAATTCTATCTCAAAAAAGAGTTAAGGACTATGTCTTTATGGAGTTTGGGAGATATGAGGTAGACCATGATGGATTTGGGGGATTGCAAGTAGTAAGAGCTATTTTTGATGGAAGATATAAATTAGTGATTAATCTTTTGAGTACAGATGAACTTTATGATATAGAAACAGATCCATATGAAGTACATAATTTGATTGAAAGTGAACAATTTGAGGCAATACGTAATAAGTTGCATGACGCTTTACTAGAGGAAATGAATGTAACAAGAGATCCATTCCGTGGATACTACTGGGAAGAGCGAACATGGAGAACAGATGCAACAGAGCCAACATGGAGATATACAGGATTAACAAGACAAAAAGAGAATGAAGAGTATGAACCAAAACAATTAGATTATGTAACAGGATTAGAAATGACAGAGTCTGTAAGAGGCAAATAATTAAATTGCAAAACCCCTTTTAGAAATATCTAAGAGGGGTTTTACAATTTAATTATTAAGTGATAAAATAACCTAGACAAAAGATAAAAAATATAAGAAGTATAAGTAGAGAAGGTAAGATATAATATGATCCAGAATACAATTAATCTTGCGAGCTATGCAATAGCAGGGGCAGTAGCTTTTGCTTTAGTCGGTGTTATTGGTGTGTTTTTAATGAGAAGTGTCATTAAAAATCTAAGAAATGATGGAATCGATGAAGCAGAAAGTTTAGAAAGAGAAACTGCTAAAGAGAAAGTATCTAAAGAGAAAGTATCTAAAGAGAAAGTATCTAAAGAGAAAGTATCTAAAGAAGATAAGCAACCTAAAGTAGTAAGTAATCATAAAGAGGTTAGCAGGCCTCAAGTGATAAGTCAACCTAAGGCAAAACAAATTATTTTTACTAAACTAAGCAACAATGTAGTTGGAGAAAGCTTTGCTATAATGTTAGAAGATAGTTTGAATATTGGAAGAGTCAAAGAGAAGAATGATTGGGCTATTGAAAGTGATCACACTGTTTCTTCGAAGCATTGTAAAATATACATAGCAGATGAAAAAATCTATCTAATAGATTTAAACTCTACAAATGGAACATATGTTAATCAGATACGTATTACACATCCAGTAGCACTTAAAGATAATGATCTAATCAGAATGGGAAGTGGAGAATATAGTATTATGATTAGAGAATAAAAAATACAAAAAAGACATAAGTTAGATAAAAAAACTTTATAAATTTTGGCTATACTAGAGATAGCCTATGAAAAAAGTAGAGAGAAAATAGAGAAGTGAAGTACCTTAGGACTTATTTTAAATAGGCTTAAGGTACTTTTTATATACAAACAAGAGAAAACTAGGTGAGTAAAAAAGGTTCAAAAAACTCTTATAGTAGAAGATGAAGCAGATATTAGAAGAATTTCACCTAGATATGTTATTGTGAAGGTTACATTTACTTTAAATGGGTATAAAAATATGAATAAAGGAGTATTTTAAATTGCATACTAATTAAAGAAGTATTCAATGCAGATAGGGGACGGTATATAGCCCTAGTGTTAAGCCAATCAAGGGAAGGGGATTATACTTTAGAGCCTTGGCAGAATAGAAAAAATATAGTAATCTACTGTAAGATGGGTCCAAATATGAATAGTAAGGAGATGAATAAGGTGGATAGTCAACTATTGGATTTGGTAAGCAAAATTTATATTGAATTGCAAGAGATGAAAGCGGATGTAAAAGAAATGAAATCTGATATTCGTGAAATGAAGTCCGATATGTTGAGTATGAAATCTGATCTTTTAGATATTAAATATGATTTTAAAGAGGTGAGTACACCTATTGATGAAATTAATGAGGGTGTAAAATCATTAAAAGAGATTCAAATGCGTATGGAACGTCAGTTTGTAGGTAAGTTAGATGCCTTAATTGATTCAAGAGAAGATCAAATGGATATAGATGAAAAAGTAGTTTATAACTTACAACGGGTAGAGCATAAGATAGATAAACTAGAATTGAAAATTGTTAAAAACATTTTTTCAGATAAATAAACGCTTAGTAAAATCAAGGATTTTATAGAGTGTGAAATTAAAATATAGAATAATAAGGACTGAAGAGACTGGCACCAAATGCATAAATAGTTTAATTAAATGAGGTAGAAAACTAATTAAAAATTTAGTTTTCTACCTCATTTAATTAATAGGGCTAATAATTACTAATTATACAACAGCCCCTTTTAAATAGAATTTAAAAGATTAGGAAAGGTAGTCAACAAAATATAAATTTAATGTGCATAGAGGTATGTAAACTAGGAAACTATTTAATAATTAACAGATTAAAGGTATAATAAAGAGAGGATACCAATCGTCATATATTGACAAAGAGTACTGATAAAAAGTATGATGTAAATCGAAGTATGAATGAAGATAGAGAGTATGACTAATCAGGTCATTTATAAATAGTAAGATAAAACCTAGTTAAGAGAGGTACACACATGATTTATTTAGATTATGCAGCGAATACCCCAGTGGATATCAAGGTAATGGAAAGTTTTTGTGAAGCTACCCAGGGATATATAGGTAATCCTAATTCATCTCATCCACTAGGGCAAGCAGCTAAAAAGCGTATGGATGAGGCGATAGAACAAATTGCAGATTTGATGAAGGTACAAGCAAGTGAAGTGATTTTGACTTCTGGAGCAAGTGAATCTAATAATCTTGCGATTAAAGGAATCGCAAATAAGAATAAAAGATATGGTAGGCACATAATCACGACTTACCTAGAACATTCTTCAGTAACGAATACAGTAGCTGCTCTTAAACAAGAAGGTTATGAGATCGATTTTGTAGATATTACAGAAGAGGGATTAGTAGATTTAGAACATTTAGAAGAGCTTTTACGTGAGGATACGATTTTAGTATCTATGAGTTATGTAGATAGTGAGTTAGGGATTAAGCAACCAATAGATATAATTGGCAAACTTATAGCAGAGTATCCGCAGTGTGCTTTTCATGTTGATGCCACACAAGCAGTAGGAAAAATTCCGCTGCAGCTAGAAATGGCAGACCTTATTTCATTTGCACCCCATAAGTTTTATGGTCTTAATGGATGTGGAGTACTTATTAAGAAAGAAAAAATAATGATTGAACCACTTATTCATGGAGGACATAGTACTACAAGCTATAGGAGTGGGACACCTATGCTTGCTCTGGCTGTATCTACTGGCAAAGCGATGGAAATTGCTTTTGCAGAGATAGAAGAAAGGTATAACCATGTAGACGGTCTAAATCAGAAATTAAGAGCTGGATTAAGCTGTTATAAAGAAGTGCACATGAATAGTACAGAAGAAGCGATCCCATTTATCTTAAATATTAGCCTCAGAGGGATTAACGCAGGTGCTATGCAGGAAGCTTTAGCAGAGCATGAGATTTATGTTTCAACAAAGTCGGCTTGCTGTGTGGTGAATACACCATCAAGACCGGTATATGCTTTAACAAAAGATAGAAAATTAGCTTTATCAACACTTAGAATGAGTTTGAGCCATCTCAATACGATGGAAGAAATAGAAGCTTTCCTAAAGTGTTTTGATGAGTGTTATAAAAAATTAGGAAAGTAAGGATGACAGTATGGAAAAGAAAAAAGAAAAAGTAATTTTAAAGCATCAAGAAGTAGAAAGAAGTATTATTAAAAAATATCGTAAAGAAATCTGGACTAGATTTGTAAAGGCGATTAACGAATATGAATTAATCAAAGATGGCGACCGTATTGCGGTATGTATCTCTGGAGGAAAAGATTCAATGATTCTTGCAAAATGTATGCAAGAGCTCAGTAAACATGGGAAGAAAAACTTTGAAGTAAAATTCTTAGTAATGGATCCAGGGTACAATGAAATTAATAGACAAGTAATCGAAGAAAATGCTAAAATGCTCAATATCCCAGTAGAGATTTTTGAAACACAAATCTTTGATATTGTAGCAAGTGTAGATGAATCACCTTGTTATTTATGTGCTAAGATGAGAAGAGGATACCTCTACAAACAAGCACAAGAAATGGGATGTAATAAAATAGCTCTAGGGCATCACTTTGATGATGTGATTGAAACAACTTTAATGAGTATGTTATACAGTGGAGAAATCAAAACAATGATGCCAAAACTTCATAGTACAAACTTTGAAGGAATGGAACTTATTAGACCACTTTACATGGTAAGAGAAGAAGATATTATTGCATGGATGAGACATAATGAATTACGTTTTATTCAATGTGCATGTAGATTTACTGAAAACTGTATGCTAGGCGATACAGGTGGTGGTTCTAAGCGCCAAGAAATGAAAGCACTTGTGAAAAAGTTTAGAAAAACAAACCCGCATATTGAAATGAATATCTTTAGAAGTACCCACAATGTTAATTTAGATACAGTAACAGGTTACCGTAAAAATGGTAAAGAGCATAATTTCTTAGATGAATACGATAAATAAACAAATTAAAAGGAACCTATCTTGAAAAAAGGATAGGTTCCTTTTGTTTTTTATAAGTACTACATAAAGAGTATTGTAAGAGTAAGAAAACTCAACTTTAGGCTGTTTTTATTTAGATTTACTTGTATTTAAAAAGTTTAATATAGATAGGGTACCTCCTAGCGTTGATATGTAAAGAAGTAAAATTTGAAAGGATAAATATATTATTTAGATTATCAAGAAGGAAAAAATATTGAAGTTAAAAAACTAAAAGAATAGATTAAAAAAGAATGTAATAAAATAAGAGAAAAGTAAAGGAGCAAGAAATGAAAAAGAAAAAGTTTAAGATAGTATCCCTATGTGTATTAATGTCTCTATTTGCCCAATCCTTATGTGCTGCGAAGGTAATAGATGTAGAAACATTACCTGTACAAGCGCGATTACAAGATGATTTTTATGAAGCTACAAATAGAGAGTGGTTACAAAATGCTCAAATAAAACCAGGATATGTAGAACAATCCACATTTAATGAATTAAGTGATCAGGCAGATGAAGAAATTAAAGTAATTTTTGAGTCTTTATTGCATACTGATGCACCAGAAAGCTTAACAGAAACTCAAAAGAAGATGCTTACGCTCTATGAAAACGTGATGAATGATGAAGAAAGAAATAAACAAGGTATGCAACCTATTAGACCCTATCTTCAAGCATTAGCAGAAGCACAAACACCAGAGGATTTATTAGAGTTATTAGGGCAAGAACAAATGAGTTTATTTAATAGTTTAGTAAGTTTCCAGGTTACGCCTGACTTAAGAGATAGTACACATCATATGTTAGAAATAGGGGCTAGTAATCTTTTCCTAGGAGACCCGGATGAATATACTAAACCTAGTAAAGATACACTGCGTAAGGAAAAGTTATTAAGGGCGTATTTAGAGAAATTATTAGTATTAGGTGGTTATGGTGTAGAGGAAGCTGAGCAAAAAATAGATAATACTTTTGCATTTGAACAAAAGCTGGCCCCTTTTATGTGGGGACAAGAAGCCATTACTCAAGAAGATAGTCTTTACGAAAAGATTTATAATGTCCATACATTTAAGGAATTAGAAGAAAGCAGTCCTGATTTTAACATTAATAATTTAATGAAAAGCTTAGGGTATGATCAAGCTAAAAAAATTGTATTACAAGAACCTAAATGGCTTGATGGACTAAATCAACTTTATACAAAAGAAAACTTACCCATCATTAAAGACTATTTAGAAGTACATTTATTTGCTGAGGTAGCTAATTACTTAGGGAAGGATTTAGAGAAAGCTACTCAACACTATGTAAGAGAAACATACGGAGTAGAAGGAGAAATACCAAAAGAACAAATTGCACGTGATAGAGTAAGTAGTGTGTTTACAGATGAATTAGGGAAACTTTATATAAGCAAACATTTTTCAGAAGAAGAAAAACAAGAAGTAGAGAAATTAGTAGGAGAAATTATTGATCAATATAAAATAAGACTCAAAAATCTAGATTGGATGAGTAAAAAGACAAAGAAAAATGCAATTAAGAAGTTAGAAGCCATAACTGTTAAAGTAGGCTATCCTAAGGAATGGGAAGAGTATGAAGGACTAGAGATTAAATCTTATAAAGAAGGTGGATCACTTCTAAAAAATATGATGGAAGTAGCATTATTTAATAGAAAACAAGCTTTAGAGAAAATAAATAAAAAAGTAGATAAAGAAGCATTTGCTATTCCAGTCCAAATGGTAAATGCAGTGTATAGTCCTAATAATAATGATATCACTTTCCCAGCAGCCATTTTACAGGCACCCTTATATGATTCAAAACAAAGTTTAGAAGCTAATTTAGGAGGAATAGGAGCTGTAATTGGACACGAAATCACACATGCTTTTGATCCCACAGGGGCTAAATTTGATGAAGACGGGAACCTTAAAGAATGGTGGAGTGAAGAAGACTATAAAAAATTTGAAGAAAAAACAAAACGTGTTAAAGCTTTTTATAATAATATTGAACTCTTCCCAGGCTATAAGGTGAATGGAGATTTAACAGTAGGAGAGAATATTGCCGATATTGGAGGGATTTCTACCACATTAGATCTTGTGGAAGGGTTAAAAGAACCTAATTATAAGGACTTCTTTGAAGCTTGGGCAAAAGTATGGCGTTTAGTTTCCACACCAGAATATCAGATTGAGAAGCTAAAAACAGATGTACATGCACCTCACAAAGTAAGAGTAAATGCGGTACTTCAACAATTTGAACAGTTTTATGGCACCTATAATATAACAGAAAAGAATAAAATGTATATTAAACCAGAAGAACGATTAAGTATTTGGTAGAACTTAGGGGGAAATAGTTGCCTAAAAGGAAGAAAGGTGATAGATTAAGTAACAGAAACTTAAAAATAAGTACGTGAATATAAGGAGAGATAATGATTAAAGCAATCTATCAAAATATACTAGACCAACAAGATATAAGAAAGAATCTCATTGAATTAAAAAAACAAATTAAGGAAAAACCAGCAAAAAATGCATTAATAAGAGAACTAGCGGGTAATTATGAGGTGTTTTATCGTTTATTGGAAGATGAAGATGCAAAAGTACGTAAAAATGTAGCCTTAATTATGGGAGAATTAGCTATTCCCGAGTTTAGTAGCAAGCTATATGAAGCGTATGAGAAAGAAGAAAAACTTTTTGTGAAAAGTGATTATTTGGTGGCACTAAAAGCATTTGACTACCGTGAATTATTAGAACCCTTGAAAAAAAGATTAGATTTTATTACCACGACAGAAGTAGAAGAAGGCAGCCGTAAGCATATTGATGAAGAAATCAGGGTATTAAATGAAATGGTCCTTATGCTAGAAGGGACAGATATGCATCCTTTTACTGGGTATAATGAACTCTCAGACCTTATTCTTTTAACCAATAGAGATCATCAAGAGATTACATTAGATCAAATTAAAAAAGGAAAAGGTAAAGTATTTAATGCAGGTGTAGTAGTAAGAACAAAGGAATTGAAAGAAATTCTAGATATTAGAACTTACTCAGATTTACTTTTTAGATTAAATGGTATAAGTACGGTAGAGAGTACGCCATTAGAAGCTGCCAAAGCAATTTACGAAGGGGGCTTATTAGACTTTTTAGATGCTAGACATGAAGGAGGAGGTGCTTACTACTTTAGATTAGAGATTAAGAGTAAGATGCCACTGGACAAAAAAAGTACCTTTGCTAAGAAAATGGCTTCAGAGCTAGAGAGAGTATCAGGTAGAAAATTAATTAATTCTACATCAAACTATGAGTTTGAGATTAGACTAATAGAAAATAAAGAGGGAGAATTTAATGTACTTCTCAAACTTTATACATTACCAGATACACGATTTGAATATAGAAAAAATGCAATTGCGGCGAGCATTCAACCAGTAGGCGCAGCGCTTATAGCAGAACTTGCAAAAGATTACTTAAAGCAAGATGCAGTGGTATTAGATCCATTCTGTGGTGTAGGAACAATGTTGTTAGAACGTGATAAAGTCATGCCAGCACAAGTCATGTATGGTGTAGATATCTTTGGAGAAGCCATAGAAAAAGCAACAGAAAATGCAGACTTAGATAATACGGATGTATACTTTATTAATCGTGATTTCTTTGATTTTGGACATAAATATTTATTTGATGAAATCTTTACAAACATGCCAGCGCGAAGTGGTAGAAAGAGCGAACAAGAAATGACAGAGCTTTATAACAAGTTCTTTGAAAAAGCAGCAATGATTATGAAAAATCAAGGTATTATTGTGATGTATACAAGAGATAGAGCGTTAGTTCAGCGTAATTTAGATCATAGCCCACAATATACGCTACTTAAAGAGTTTGAGATTTCAAGAAAAGAAGCAGCTTATGTGTGTATTTTACAAGTAAAAAAGAACTAGAGCAAGAGGCTATTGCATGATTAATAATTATTAGTCCTAATAAATAAATGAGCTAGAGAGCTAAACTTTTAATGAGTTCTCTAGCTCATTTGTATTTTCTAGGTTATTTATGTATTTTATGATAGCTTCTTTTTAGAGTAAGAAACTATTTGTTATAGATAAAATGGATAGAATTTGTACTCCTCTAAATAATATCATTCTATAAAGTATTATAGGAAATAAATGTATAAAAAACAATGTCAATTCTATAAAATAAAAGATAGAGTTGTATATGGACAGATTTTTAGATAAAATTTAAGAGAAGAAAAATAAGGAGGCAATGAATGAAAAATAAAATGATTAAGAAACTTTTGACCGTAGCTGTAGTCTTGCTAGGGGTATGTATTTTGATGAGTTTTAAATCCGATAAAATAGGAACTCCTATTTATATTGTAGATAATAAAGTAGATGCCACTGTAAATATTATAATGGAAGAGGCTGCGGAACAAGGTACACAGGGCCTAATAGAATTTGAGTTAAAGTGCGAAGAAGATTTAAAAGAACTTGCAAGGCTTTGTGAACAAAAGAAGCAAAATATTCAAATCAGAGTCAGAGATTATTTACCTTTAGAATATAGTCAGAATCCTATAAAAGCATTAGATGTAATAGATAAATTCTATTACGATATTCCTACAAAGTATCCCTATGTAAAAGAGGTTGTGGTAATGGGGAATTTAGTAGGAAGTGATCCTAAAGTAAAAGATAAATATAATAAGCTTAGTATTAAACCGTATCTTCAAGTAACGTATGGAGAAGCTACCGAGCAAGAACAGTATACTTTTGTGATTCCTTTAGCTGAGAAAAAAGGACAGTATATCGAGTATAAGATTAATGAAAAACAAGTAGGTCAAACAAGTAGATATCCCTATGTGTTCACACCTAATCAAGAGGATTTGCACAAAGGCATCAATCAGGTTAGGGTAGTCATACATAATCAAGTAGATAAAAAGCCAAGGATAGAAACCTTCTATATAAAATATACTGGGGAAAAACAGTATGAAGAGAGAGCAAAGCGATCAGGAGAAATTTATGGTAAAGACAAAAAAATGACTTATGTTTCTAAATATATTCCAGTATTAATGTATCATAAATTTTTGAAAGAAGTAGGACCTGAGGAACAGAGTATCGCAGTAGCAACGGATTTATTTGAAAAACACATACAACGTTTAAAGAAAGAAGGATATACACCTATCAACTTTAAACAGCTTCAAGATTATTTTAAAGGTGTAGCAGGGCTACCCAATAAACCTATTATCATCACAGCAGATGATGGTTATTTGTGTAATTATGAAGAGGCTTATCCTATTCTAAAAAAATACCAAGTACCAGCAACCTTTTTTGTAGCTACAGAGTATATGGGAGTTCAATCATTTAATAGTCATTTTACATGGGATGAGGCTAAAGAGATGGAAGCAAGTGGATTAGTAGATATCCAGAGTCATAGTCATAGACATAAACCTATGAATAAGCTAACAGAGCTAGAAGTAGAATATGAAATGAATACATCATTTGCTTTAATTGAAAAATATTTAGGTAAGCGTGATGTCAAAGTATTAGCATATCCACAGTTTGAGCATACTAATAGAGGTCAGCAATGGGTTAAGATAAGTGGAGTAGATTTACAGATAACAGATTTAGTTAAAAGACCTGTAGAAACAGTACCGATGGAAATCAAGAGAATTCATGTATCTAATGAAACAACAACAGATGATTTGATGAGGAAAATAGAAAAAGTAACTCAAAAGAAATAGGAAAAAAGATTTTGCTGTATCTTTATAGAACAAACAAGGGTATAATAAGAAGGCTAGAAAAGCAAAATAAATACAAAGGTGGACAAAATGAGAAATTTTAAACTAGTAATCCAGTTTGATGGTAGTAGATATAAAGGATGGCAAAATAGTAAGGAAGAAGGAGCAACTGTACAAAGTAAAATACAAATGGTTCTTTCAAAATTAACAGAAGAGAAGATTGATCTCATTGGATGTTGCCGAGTAGATACAGGAGTACATGCAGAAAACTATATTGCTAACTTTAAAACAGATTCATCTTTCAGTGCAGAGATGATGTTACATTATTTATATGAATATCTACCAGATGATATTGTAGTGAAGTCTTTAGAAGAAGTAGATGAAAGATTCCATGCAAGATACAATGTAAAAGGGGTAACTTATACTTATAAGATTAATAATAATGCGTTTAGAGATGTATTTAATCGTAAGTATGTGTATCATTTAGAAGATAAACTAGATATAGAAGCAATGAAAAAAGCAAGTGAAGTTTTAGTAGGGAAACATGATTTCCAGAGTTTTACGAGTCTTAGACCAGATGGTAAATCTACAGTTAAAACTTTAAATTATATAGAGATTATAGAAGAAGCAGGCATGATTTATATTGAAATGAATGCCAATGAATTTTTATGGAATATGCCACGTCTTATTTTAGGTATACTATTAGAAGTAGGAAGAGGCGATGCTGCTCTAAGTAAAGTTGAAAAAGTTTTAGAAGAACAAGCAAAAAGAGAACATGCACCTATGGCACAGCCAAAAGGGTTATATGTAAAAGAGGTACAGTATTAATTTACTTCAAGAAGTAAGTATGCTAGAATGGGTAGAGTTAAAAAAGAAGAAGTAAAAGAGGTAGAACATGGATAATCAAAATGCAATTAAGATTCTAAGAGCGTTTTTCCTAGGCGCAGAAGATATGGCACAGATTTCATATAGAACAAGAGCATCTAGAGATGAAGTAAGGGAAGTGCTTAGAGGAGCTAGACAATGTGGTCTGATTGAGTATGGTACACAAGGACCTAAAGAAACATTAAATAATGTAAGAAAGAAAAAATTAGGTGATTATTTACGTGCTAAAGGTGCGATTAAATAGAAAATAAGGGGGACTAAATTTTAGGCTTATAGGCTAAGATTTAGTCTTTTTTTAATGGTAGAAAATAAGAAGCTTATATGCTTATTTGTTGGAAAAAAATTGAATAGATATGTATAAAGAGGAGAAATATAGAGCTATCAAGCATATAATAAAGTGAGGCAATAGCTGTTAGCTAAAAGGAGTGGGAGTATGACCCCTGTACCTCTTTATACCATACTTATTTTATGTGTTATTATTGCATTTATATTAGCAGACAAAAAGATGGTCAAAGAATCTAAGAAACAAGAAGAACGTAAGATGTCAGAAAAAGATTCGAATAAAGATGAAGCATATAAATAAAAAATATCAAAGTAGCTATTGAATAGCTACTTTTTATTTTGTGTAAGAATATTGAAAAAAGAGCTATAAAAAGGTAGGATAAAGAGTAGAGATTATTTTAAATTTAAGGAGGGGTATAATGTTTGAAGAGGATAAGGTAATAGTAGATGTTAAATTAGAAGAACAACTTAAAAACTTTGGTAAAAATTTTAAAAAGGCAGCATCTATCTTTGTAATCATTTTGGTAGTGGGATTACTTGCAATAACTTCTATTTATAGACTTGAAACAGGAACGGTGGGGGTTATTACAAGATTTGGAGCTATTAAAGGTGTAAATGAAAGCGCAGGTATTCACTTTAAAGTACCACTAATAGATAAAGTAGAAATGGTAGATGTTCAAACTGTACATAAAATGGAATATGGATATCGTACAGCTCAGATTGGCTCAACTGCAAACAATCCAGAGTATGCAGGAGATGAGGCAGAGGAGCAGGTAATAATAGAAGCAAAAAGTAATAATGCCTCTATTGTTTTGCTGAACCTGATTGTGAGATATCAAGTATCAGATCCGATTAACTATCTGTATGAAGTGGATGATCTAGAAGGAACAATGAGATTAGCTATAGAAGATGTGGTAAGGAGTGCTTTACCAAGCTTTACGATTGATGAAGCGTTAGAAAATAAAGAATTAATTGATGAAGCAATCTGGCCAAAACTTCAAGCTAAATTAGATAAGTATCATTCAGGAATTAAAGTTGTGCAAGTAACGACGCAAAATGTATCCCTTTTGCCAGCAGTAGAAGAGACTAGACAAAAAGTAGAAGAGTCTAATCAATACAAACAAGGAAAAGAAGAAGAGGCTCAAAAATATAGAAATACAGTTATACCAAAGGCAAAGGCAGAAGCTACTAAGCTGTATGAAGATGCTAAAGGATATAGTGCAGAAGTGATTGCTAATGCTAAAGCGGATGTAGCAGAATTTGAAGCATTATATAGTGAATATGTGAAAAATCCAGAAGTCGTTAAAGAAAAATACTATATTGAAGCAATGCAAGAAGTGCTAAAAAATAACCAACTTGTGATTGACCAAACAGGAAAAGAAAATTTGTTAAAATTTTACAATGTACCAACAGAAAATAAAGCTAAGTCAGCTCCAGTAGTAGAGAAGGAGGAATAGTATGATAAAAGGAACTCAAAAAATTATAATAGCAGTGATAGGTGTACTAGCAATCTTCTTATTACTAAATAGCATATATATCGTAGAGCCTGATGAAGTAGCTATTGTAAAAAGATTAGGAGAAATTACTACAGCAGTTATTCGCAATGAAAAAGAAGCATTTGTAAGAGAGGGCTTAGATCAATATGAATCTTTAAAAAATGTGCAATTGATTAGCAAAAGAGGATTACTGCTTAAAGTACCATTTATTGATCAAGTAGAAAAGTATAGTGCTAAATATTTAACCTATACCTCACGTAAAGAAACGATCAACACAAGTGACAAGCGAAAGTTAGATATACAAATGTATGCACAGTATCGTATTGAAAATCCAGCCATCTATAAGATGAAAGTAGGATCGCTTTCTAAGCTGAACCAATTGATGGATGATAATGTGTATCCAGTAGTTATTCAATCTGCTAATAAACTTAAATTCAATGAGTTTTTTGATGATGTTATTATGACAGACATGATGGAAGAAAGAAGACAGGAATTAAATAAGACACTTGTTGCACAGTATGGGATAGAAGTAGCAGACATTGGAATCTATCGTAAAAATTTCCCACAGTCAAATATAGCGAGTATAGAAGATAAGATGAGCAAGGAAATTCAGAAAGAAAGTGAAAGATTACGAGCAGAAGGAGAGGCTTATTATACACAATCTACTTCAGAAACAAGTCGTATGGAGAAAGAGATTTTAGCTAAAGCAATAGAAGAAAGTGCTGTAATTCGTGCAGGAGCTGAAAAACAAGCATTGGAAATTTATCAAAAGTCTTTAACAAAGGATGTAGAGTTTTATAGATTCATTCAGAGAATGAATGCTTATAAAGATATGAATGGGAAAACAATTTTCTTAGATGAAGATAATGAATTTTTGAAGTATTTAGATGGATATAGATAGGAAAGACAAGTGAGAGGAATGAAGTAAAGGTTCGTCCGAGTGTGAAGTGACGTAAAAGTGTTGTACTTCGTAAGGAATAAAAATCTAAGCAAACTTTTACGGCACTTCA
>JBOFPL010000010.1:0-1921 GCA_051659885.1 Cellulosilyticaceae bacterium | reverse complement strand
GGTAGAAACTGATCCTGTTCCTACTCCATAAAGTACTGATTTTTCAAAAAGTGGTAAAGCCTCTACATTATTTCCCACTCTATAAAAGCTATATCCTTTATTATAAAGCTCATCTGTTGCCTTTTGATATACATTGATTTTTAAATTCTCGTACTCCTCTTGGCTAGTTTGTTCTAATTCTTCTTTTGCTATATTATACAGTTCATCTGCAGCCCTAGTCCATTCCCTTGCATTAGCATATTCTTTGGCTGTAGCTAACTTTTGTTGCTGTCTTAACTTATTTGTATTTTTTTGCAGCTCATCCGCATATTTCTTTTGTTTTTCAACCGTGCTTTGTAAGTTCAAAATTTGGTCATTAGTTTCTTGTGTTAATACTTCCAAATCTTTTTCTAATGACTTTTTCTCTCCTTCAAGTTCATAAATCTGACTTTCTAATCCAGCTGTTTTATTAGGTAATATAAGTCCTACCTGTACACCTAGCATGCATACCATCCCAATACCAAAATAAAGAATTGCAGTAAATAAGAATTGTCCTCTATTCAGTACCTTTTGAGGTTTACAATACTTTTTATTAGCTATTGTATAGTTAACCTGTTCTTGAGATAAATCCCGTTTTATCTCATCTAATTTGACAATTTTAAGATAGCTTAAAGCCTTGCTATTACATTGATCTATTTTTAAAACATAACTAATATGCTCCATTGCTTTTTGATAGTGCCTACGCTCTATCAGGCACAATGTAAGAAGATTACGCGCTTCTATAAAATTAGGATTAAGCTGAATAGCCTTCTTCAACCTAATAACTGCTATATCTTCACTATTTTGACTGATATACTTTAATGCACTATTGTATAGGTCATTAGCTTCTTTATATTTTTTAACCTCTTTAACATTCTTTTTTAATGTTGCTATGTATTCTGTCGCTTTATTATCATCACCCTGTATCGCACAACTTATTTGCCATTGTTTTAAGGCCTCTCCAATATTTCCACATTCAAACTCTATTACACCCAATAAATTTCTAGCTTCTATCTGATATTTATTAAGATAAATAGCTTTTCTTAAATATTTTTTTGCTTGGCTTAAATTACCCTTAGTAGTACATACATATCCTTTGGTATAGTACACTTCACTTTTACAATAAATATCATATACCCATTTTATATTGGTATGACAATAGCTACATTCTTTAGCAAACTCTGATGTCTTCTTGCAGTACGGACATACAATCTGCATACTCCCGCTCCTATCCATTAGATTTTTTTATATGTTCAATGACTATGTCAATAATATCTTGAATTTCTTCTTCTCTAAATTCTTCATCTATGTCTTGAATTTCTAATGTAGGTTGATAACGCGCTAACTCTTCTTTTAAGTCAATCACTCTATTTCCCTCCTCATTTCCCTTATATATACCATAGTACAACTAAATAGATTGGATAGGCAATAATTATTTGCATATTTTCAAACTTTTTTCTCATTTATAACTTCTCTTCCTTTTCCTTGACAAGCTCTCCTTTACTATATTACCCTATTAAATAGAAAGATTTTTAAGACAGGAGGGTTGATTTTGGAACAAAAACCAATTGAAGTGTGTACATGTAATGCCATTCATGAAGATATAGTTGCAGCTGTACAACCTAAACTATTAAGTGATGAATCTTCTAGCGATTTAGCAAGTTTCTTCAAAGTATTTGCCGACCCTACACGTATTAGGATTTTAAGCGCTCTTTTTCTATCAGAGATGTGTGTCTGTGATTTAGCCGTCACTTTAAATATGACTCATTCAGCAATTTCTCATCAACTTCGTATCTTCAAAGCTGCTAAACTTGTTAAATCCAGAAAAGACGGAAAAGTAGTTTACTACTCTTTAGCCGATTCTCATATTGAACATATTTTTGACCAAGGCCTCGAACATACT
>JBOFPL010000009.1:0-10383 GCA_051659885.1 Cellulosilyticaceae bacterium | reverse complement strand
CTTGAAAGTGTATAGAGTATTATATATAATAAAGTCAAATATAACGAAGGAGTTGATAAAGTGTATAACTTTACTTGCTAATATTTAATGATAGACACATAAAGGAAGAGTAATCTTTTTAAACATATCTTAGGATAGGTTTATTTGTGTTGTCTAAGCAAGGAAGTTATTTCACTTTCATCAACTTATCTGGCATTATATAAGATATGCATAGGATCCGAAGGGGTAGAGGTCTACTCGTTTATTGTCATGTCTTTCCGAATAAGTCTTGAGGAATTAACTTCCTTGGGACTTATTTTTTTATTGTCTTACAAGGGAGAGATGCATATGTCTATTATAAATGTCAATCAATTAACTTTTAGTTATGATACACATCATGAAAATATATTTGAAAATACCTCATTTACGATTGATACGGATTGGAAACTTGGTTTTATTGGACGTAATGGGAGAGGAAAGACAACTTTTTTAAATTTACTATTAGGAAAATATGAATACAAAGGAAGCATTATTAGTTCTGTGAATTTTGATTACTTTCCATTTGAGGTTGAGCAAGAAGGAGTAACATTAGCAGTTATTAAAAATATAATAGCTCCTTATAAATTATGGGAAGATGAAATGGAGCAGTGTATTGAGGAGAATACAGAGGCAAGTCTGATTCGCTATGGCACATTACTTGATTTGTATATGCAGTGTGATGGATATATTATTGATGAGCTCATTCAAAAAGAAATAGGTAAGTTGAGTGTGACATCAGATGTGTTACAGAGACCTTTTGAAACACTTAGTAATGGAGAACGCACAAAATTGATGTTGGCTGCATTATTTCTTAAGAAAAATAATTTTTTATTAATAGATGAACCCACTAATCACTTGGATATTGAGGGAAGACAAATCGTTGCTGATTATTTGAAAAGCAAAAATGGATTTATACTGGTTTCACATGATAGAGTATTTTTAGACCAAATTATAGATCATGTGCTTGCTATTAATAGAAATAATATTGAAGTCATAAAAGGAAATTACTCAACATGGAGAGAAAATAAAGAGAGGCAAGACCAATATGAAGTTGGGGAAAATGAAAAATTAAGAAAAGAAATTGGCAGGTTAGAAATTGCTAGTAGACAGACTACAGGATGGAGTCATGAGATAGAAAAAAATAAAATTGGCACAGCTGTAGGTGATAGAGGCTATGTGGGACACAAATCAGCTAAGATGATGAAGCGTGCGAAAGTAATAGAGAGAAGACAAGAAAGGCTGATTGATGATAAAAAAGAGTTACTTAAAAATGTTGAACAAGTAGATAGCCTTAAAATTCATTGCCAAAAGTATGTAAAAAATACCTTGGTAGATATTCGAGAAGTTGGTATTCAATATGGAGAGAAAAAGGTATGTGAATCAGTCAATCTACTTATTGAGCAAGGGCAGCGTATTGCAATTAGAGGAAGCAATGGATGTGGAAAATCGAGTTTGATTAAACTGCTGATGGGTGAAGAGATAGACTATACAGGTAAAATATTAAAGGGGAGTGGACTCAAAATATCTTATGTCCCACAAGATACGAGTTTTCTAAAAGGAGATATGAAAACCTTTACAAGAAATGAAGGGATTGATGAAAGTTTATTTAAGACTATTCTTAGGAAGCTAGATTTTTCTCGTCAGGCATTTGATAAAGATCTTTCAGAACTAAGCGGAGGACAGAAGAAAAAAGTACTTCTGGCTAAAAGTTTATCCCAGCAAGCGCATTTATATATATGGGATGAGCCACTTAATTTTATTGATATTTTATCAAGGAATCAGATTGAAGAGTTAATCTTAAAGTATCAGCCGACTATGATTTTTGTAGAACATGATTTAATGTTTAATGAGCGTATAGCTACACAAGTGATTAATTTATAAAGGAGTACAACAATAGCCTAGAAAGATTTAAAATAAATGCTTTCTAGGCTATTGCTAGGTCACTCAAAATTAAAAAGAACCTACTTCATAAATCGCGGGGAGAGGATTGTAGGTATCTAAAGAAATTAATTCAGAAGATATTAAATCACCATCCTTATAAGCTTCACGAGTCACTTTAACTTTATAACCTTTTGAACCAGCTTGTATAAGTTGTTGTGTGGAAGTTGAGAGATTAGAAGCAGGTACATATTGCGTAGGTACATTCAGTTCTTGAACGACTTCACTCTTGAGTTGATAGTCGATTTCGCTGACCTTATGATTAGAAAAGATATTAATAATCAAATCATTACCTTCTATAAAACTTTGTATGTAGATAGGATAATCTAGGGTATTTTTAAATTGATAATCAATAGAATCCCAGCTTACAGTGGCATCTAGGCCTAAAGGAAGATACGTAACAGGTTTAGAATGAGGTCTCCTAGTAGTAGAATCAAGACCAGTTTGTAGAATTGCATTATAGAGTGTCGAAGAGACTTGGCAAATTCCGCCGCCTAAACCTCTAGAAGATTTTCCATTAACGATAATAGGTGCCTCTACATAGCCCTTTTCATAGGTTGTTTCACCAATGATGGTATTATAGCTAAAGTCTTCATTAGGCATTAAAATTGTGCCGTTAAGTGCTTGTGCACTGAGTTTAATATTAGTACCACTATCACTTTTTGAGTCAAACTTTGTAATGCTTGTACTAATAACAGTATCTATACTTTCCAAAACATCAGTTGTGATAGTAGGTGATTTGGAAACAATGAGTGGTGCAAGATCTAAAGAGAAATTTTCACCAGTATAAAGCAATAATTTAATTTGCTCCTTAAGTTTATCGGCACCAATAGAGATACCTTGTATATGAGGTGTAATGTTAATAGTAGGGGTATTATCTTCTGGTGTTACGTGTGAAATAGTCATATGAGCATCTTGATACGTAACAGCTAAAGTATTAATGATTTGTTGAATAAAAGAATCTATACGAGAAGTATTAAAATTGATTTCAACATTAAAATCTTGATAAGGCTTACCTAATATATATTGTAGTTTTTCCGTAAAATTAAGCTGGTTTACATACTCAATAGAGTCTGTGACTACTTGTTCTAGGTTGGAGGACTCATATAAATCTTTTAAAGGGATAGTGAAGGTCTTATCATTGAAATAAACTTTTAAATCATTTTCAAGTAGTGGATTTAAATAGTTTTGAGTAATGAGAGTAGTAGCTTCGGGGATAGAATGGTTGCCAACATCTATATTTTCTATGAAAGTATTTTTATATAAAGAGCCTTCTGAATAGGTAAGATCTGAATAGGCACCTAAATTTACACCGATATATGTAGCAGTAACACAACAGAATAACTGAAAAATTAATAAATGCTTGTTAAAGAGATTTGTTAGCATCATAGAACCTCACTTACGCTGAAAAGAACTTAATAATGCTATTAACACGTTGAATCTCACCGTGAATAGTTGCTGATTGTTCTTCGAGTAATAGTTCTTTAGTTTTAATTTGTTGTTGATACTGGTTGATGATAGTTGAAAGTTTATTAATCGTTTGTTTAAGGCTAGTAATGTCTTGGGAAATTTCAGCACTTTGTTCATTTGCAAAATCATCTAAGTGTGTAATACGTGTTGTGCCATCTTCTAAAAGTTTTTGTAAATCCATAGAGGAAGCATTAAGAATATTATCAACCGTAGTTTTTTTGACAAACTCAGGTAATTCTGCTGGAAGTGCATTAATAAAATTTTCTAAGATAAAAATTGTTTCGGTCACGGGCAGATTAGAGAGGTTATGAATTTCATAGATTTCCTCTAAAGTTAAAGGTTTATAAGTTTCCTCAGTAGTATGAAGAGCAGGTAAATCCAGAGAAGGAATAAGGTCTGCAAGGTTTTCCTGAGTATCTTCTACCGTAGTTAAAGGCTCAGCGTCTACAGTGGCTAATAAAAATTCATCATTTTCTTTTTCAATCAGTTTATATTTTTCTAGAACGGACATGATTTTAGTCATTTGAATACTCCTTTTATAAAAGTTGTTTGTAAAGTAAGGAACTAATAAGTGTACCAAAAGTAAAAATAAGAACAAAAGATACTAAATAATAAAAGCGTAAAGTTGCAGTATAATTATTTTTTTCTAGTATGCTCTTTAAAGTATACATAATAGGGTAGGTCAGTAATAGGGTAATGACTATAGTGCTACATAGTATTAAAATGATCATTTTAAACTCCTAATGATAAGTCCCTATATAAATATAGGGATAGTAATATACAAGAACTATCGGCTAAAAGAAGAATAATCTTTAGTGAAAAGTGTAATAAAATAGGAAGCTAATTGAAAAGAAATGCAAATAAGACCCCTAGAAGCAAGGAATCACTTCTAGGGGCTTGTTAGTTAATGAGCGACTTTAGCTTGCTCAAGAAGTTCAAGTGCGTTATCAATGAGTGTAGGATCAGTATAGTTATAAGCGATTGTTCGAATAGCTTCTAGGGAAAGTGTTTCTTTAGCCTGACTGAGTTCTAGGAGAAATTCATTTAATGCAGTAGGACTAGTTTGGTCAATGGCATAGAGCATTAATCCACTTACCTCTTCTGCCATCCAATAACTAATAGTAGGAGTGTCTAGATAGTTTGTTAAGGATTCTAGATAATATTCTTTTTCGCTTAGACCATTTGCATAAGAGAAGTATTTGGCATTAACAACAGGGTTATGCTTAGTATAAAGGGGTTCAAAAATACGTGTATAAGTGAGATACTTCATAAATCCTTTTGACAGATGATAGTCATCTAATTGTGAGAAGAAGTGAGTTAAAAAGGCTTCTTCAGGAATGCTCATATAAAAAGCATCTCCACCTATCATGGGGTGATTGAAAGCAGAGCGCAATACCTGGAGTGTTACAGCTTCATCAGCAGAAATAGGATTATCTAGTCTACCAGTCTTGCAAGAAATTTGAAGGGTGTCATAGACGGTATCCTTGCCTAAGATATCTACTAATACGTCATAAGTGACCTCCCAAATTGTTAGAAGTTCATCATCCAAATTGGCAGGAAGATCTTGATAAAGTAGTTTAGTATTTCCAGCAGTTTTGGTATGCCAATCAGTGCGAGTGAGGTAACTTGTATCAGGAGCAACGATTAATAGCACAATAAGAATGAAGGTAGTTGGAAGCCCTAAGCAAGCAAGTTTGAGGCGAATGCCTTCACCTTTTCCTAAATACCAGATATTTATCAAAAATAAAATAAGAGAAAAACAAAACATACTTAAGACATTGTACCAAACAATATCATAGGATAAAGTTAGGTTGATAATTACAGAAAAAGGCATAAGCGTTTCATTGGCTAGTGAGCCAGCCATAAAGAAAAGTCCCCAATAGAGTATAGCTGCGGCGAAACCAGCAGCATTCTTACCAGTAAGGTTGGAAACTAAAAAGGCAAGTGTAGACAAAAAACAAGCATAGGCTACTAATGGGATAAAACCAAGGAGATTATATTCTAATCCTGCTGCATAAGCACTAAGATACATAAGGATAAGCATAAGGATATTGACTAACAGTGCAGCACCAAATTGTTTGAAGCCATAAGCATAGATAGGTGTTTTGGTTGTGAAAATAATACCTTGTTTACTATATTCATATTCATTAGAAATGACATTGCCGGTATAAAAAACTGGAAAAACAATAATAAACAGCTTGATATAAAACCAAGAAATCATATCTTTCATACCTAAAGTAGCGATTAAAGTATATAAGAAAAGTAGAACAGTCCCTAAGAGAAGTGTTTTAGGGCGTGTTTTATAAATCATTTTGAGATGGAACATAAGAACCTCCAAATTATAGATATTTTTTATGAGAATAACTCATGACAGAAAGTGTGAGGAGTACTAAGCCTAATGCTAGAATCATACCGCGATTAAGGAGTGTATTGCCATAGATGGTAGCAGCTGTAGTAACATCTGCCATGCCGTAAGTAAGAGGACTAAGAAGATCACCTGGAATTCTAACGCTTATTTGCCAGATAGATGTTTCTATGCTTAAAAGATAAATAATAGGCAAAAGTGTTGCGAATAGGAATTCTTTTAGTGCGACGACAGATAAATAACAAAGGCTGCTATAAAAGAAGATAGAAGGCAAAATATAGAGTATAAGAACTTCTATAAACACTTTAGGGCTGTACATCTGACCACCTAAGAAAATAGGAATAAATAGATAAAATATCATACCTAAGAAAATGGGAATAAAGCTTCCTATAAAAATTCCTAAAAACTTACCTAAAGCATAGTGATAGCTTTTAATCGGTTGCGTAAAAAGGGTGAGCGGGGATTTGGTTGTGCGGTCACTATGAAAGCTATTGGCAAAGATAATAGCCAAAATAAAACAACCTAAGGTAACGATGCCGTGTCCAAAGCGATAAGCGCAGTGTCTATCTGTCCATAAAACACCAGATCTAAGGGGACTATCCCATATAACAGCCCAACCAATAGTAGCTAGCCAACCTAACCAGTAGATAGGAGAGCAGAGCAAGTTTTTAAATTCAAATAAAGCAACGGTATGAAGGGTAGACATTACAGTGTATCCTCCTTATGTGTATTCATAAAGTAAAGATAAGCATCCTCAAGGTTTGGTTCACAAGGTGTAAAACCACAGTCTGCATTTGCAATAATACGAGCAAGCATATGATTGGTTGTTTGACGTAGTGAGATAATTTGATAATTATTTTTAAGTGTAACTAAATCATCTGTATTCTTTATAATCACCTCAAAGATTTTATCAGAGGCAGTGGTGATAAAATCTTTAGGTGTACCAGCAAACACGATATTTCCTTCGTTTAGCAAGGCAATATGTTCACAAGAGGCGGAGATATCCTCTACGATATGGGTAGAGAGAATAACAATCTTATCCTTGCTCAGTTCTACAAGCATGGTGCGGAAACGAATACGTTCTTCTGGATCAAGTCCAGCAGTTGGTTCATCAACAATAAGAATTTGTGGGTCTTTAATGAGTGCCTGAGCAATACCTAATCGGCGCCTCATTCCACCAGAGAAACCACCAATCTTTTTGTTAGCAACATGAGAAAGGTTAACTTTTTCTAATAAAGTTTCAATGAGCGATTGACGCTCTTTTTTGTTTTTTATTTGGTTCAGTCTTGCAATGTAATCCATAAATTCAAAAGCTGTAAGTTCTGGATATACGTTGAAGTCTTGTGGCAAGAAACCGACTAATTCACGAACCGCTAATTTTTCTTTAACAACATCTTTGCCATTTACAATAACAACACCTGAGGTTGGGTCAATAAGTGTTGTAATGATATTCATCAAAGTGGTTTTGCCAGCGCCATTGGCACCTAGTAAACCAAACATTCCGTTGTGAAGTTCTAAAGAAATATGATTAAGGGCAGTGTGTTTGCCGTATTTTTTAGTAAGGTTTTTAATAATAATTGTATTAGACATCGCTATCAATTCCTTTCGTATCAATGGGTATAGGTTTATACTATCAGGCAGATGAGTTAAAGGAAATAATAAGAAATAGGTGGATGTCAAACATGGTCATTATTTTGTAAAATTTGGTTTCTTTTGTGTATTTTGCCGAATAAAATGTGGTATATTTAAGGCAACCAATAGCGCGTGAAAGGAAAAAACAATGAGAATAGGGATTTGTGATGATGAATTTTACCAAAGAAATATGTTGGATAAAATAATAGAGAAGTTAGCAAAAGAATTACATATCAAAATAGAAACAAAACAATATATGAGTGGGGAAGAACTCCTAAAAAAATTAGAGAAAGACATATATAGCTATGATATTCTTTTACTAGATATTCAAATGAAAGAGCTGACGGGGATAGATGTAGCGAGGATACTTAGAGAAACGAATCAAAGTACTCTTATTATTTTTATTACAGCAGTACCTGATTTTGTCTTTGAAGGCTATAATGTCAGAGCGTTTAACTATATTTTAAAACCTATTGATGAAAGGAAAGTTAAAGAAGTGCTGACTCAGGCTATTAAGACACTAGAAGTAGTTGATAAGCCTTACTATACAATTGTGACTAAAGAAGCTACTCATAAAATAGATCTAGATGAAATTATTTATTTTAAAAGTGATAAAAGATTAGTACAAGCTCTAACTACAAAAGGAGAGTATTCCTTTTATAGTAAATTAGATGAGATAGAAGAAGTGTTAAAAGAAAAAGGGTTAATCAGATGCCATCAAAGATACTTGGTCAATAGAGAGTATATGGAGGTTATTAGTGAGAATGAAATGATCTTGAAAACAGGAGAAAAAATACCCATTAGTAGGAATCGTTATAAAGAGACAATGTTAGCTTTTGCAAAGGGAATGTTGAGGTGAGAGAAGCGTGATTATTTTATTAGGGATGGGTGTTTTTCAAACCTGGCTTCTTTACAAGCTTTTTGGAGAACTTATTATATTTAAGGAATCTAAATGGATTAAAAGATTTGCACAAGTGGGGCTGTATCTTACTTGTTTGATGCCAATGCAAGGTGGGGACTTAGAAAATGCATATTTTATCTTCCTCATTTATATGGGAATTGGTTTAATAAGTTCAAGAGAAGACATTATTAAAAGAATAGGAAGTACAGTGCTGTTTTATACTATGACACTGGCTATCAAGATGATTGCTGTACGAATGGAATGGATGATCATCAAACAATCCTATGAAGGAAGTATAGATGAGTTGCTAGAAGTTCTGTTATGCACAATAGGATTTTATATAGTGTACAAGCTTTTTAGGAAAATATTTGGGGTCACAAAAGAAATACTTTCCACTAGGATATGGATACTACTTACTTTGATATCATTAGCAGTAGTAGGGATGGTGCTTATGAGTATGGTAGTGGTATCTGCTAGAGCTTCTTTAGTAGCTAACTTATCAGTTGTTTTGCTTATGAGCATCTGCTTAATGAGTATTATTGCGATTTTCTTTATCATAGAACAGATTGTAAAAGGAACTAGAGAAGAGTCCCATAGAAAAAAATTAGAATGGGAGCTAGAATACTATAACGACCTCAAAGTAAGTCAAGATGAAACAAAAAAATTCCTCCATGATATGAAAAATCATATTGGAACGGTTCATGCTATGCTTTATTCAGAGCAGGTGGCAGAAGCCGTGCAGTACTTAAAACAAGTATCAGGAGAACTACATGAACAAACGTCTAAGGTGTACTGCGGACATCATGTAGCAAATGCTTTATTGAATAATAAAGTAAAGAAGATGAAAACATATCGTATTGCTTATGAGATAGAAACAGATTTACCAAGTGATTTAAGTGTAACGCCGATGGAGGTAGGAAGTATATTAGCTAATACCATAGATAATGCGATAGAAGCCTGCATGAAAATAGAGGATGAGAAGAAAAGAAGTATTCAAATAAAAGCTAGATATATGAATGAGAGATTTATTTATGAAATAATAAATACTAAGGCTAATGAGGTCGTGAAGAAAGATAAAAGATTTGTAACCAGCAAGAAAGATAAAAGTAATCATGGTTATGGACTGAGACAGGTAGAGGATATTGTAAGTAAGTATAAGGGTATAGTAAATGTAGAATATGAGGAAAAAACATTTAATATAATGATTGTTATTTAACTATGAGAATGGACAAGCATCATGGTGCCGTTCAACTCACAGTAGAATTCAATCAAATACACCTCGATTGAATCTCAATATGTTAGCACCTATAATGAGAGTATCAGCTGATACGGAATTAATCAAATCTAATAAGTGTTGAAATGGGGAATCAATTATGAATATAGGTAAGCAAATTAAAACATTAAGATTGCAAAAGAGTGTCAAACAAGAAGAACTAGCCAACTATTTAGGCGTATCCTATCAGGCTGTTTCGAAATGGGAAACAGAAATGAGTGTACCGGATATTGCGTTGCTACCTAAATTAGCAACGTACTTTGGCGTGAGCATAGATGAGTTATTTCAGATGCCCAATGAAGAACAATTTGAACGCATTGAAAATATGTTTTGGCATGAGCGAAGAATTAAAGCAGAAACCTTTGAGCATGCAGTGAATTTCTTAGAAGGAGTCTTGAAAGAAGAGAAAGAAAATACAAGAGCCTATGCGAATCTAGCTTGTTTATGATTGAGCGGAGAACACTCATGAATTCATTCGTGAGATGAATCCGCTCGGTCTTGGATCACATGTCTAAGAATGTTTACTATAAAACTATCAAAATTAAGGTTTCTGGGGGTATATTTGTTTGACATATGTTGCATAATATAATCCGAGGTTTAAATAAAGAGGTGATTAGAATGGCAACAATCAAACAAGGGAGAGGGTATGTGTACTCTATTCAGTATCATATTGTATGGTGTGTAAAGTATAGACGTAAAGTGCTCTTTGGTGAAGTGGAACAGGCACTTAAACACGTATTACTTAAAATAGCAGCAGATAATAATTTTGAGATTTCCGAAATGGAG
>JBOFPL010000008.1:0-14799 GCA_051659885.1 Cellulosilyticaceae bacterium | reverse complement strand
ATAGCAGAGGCACAAATAGGTTCTGCAGAAGAAAAAGCACGAAAAGTAATAGATGATGCTATAAAAACTGGGGAAGCGAAAAAAAGAGAAATGCTTTTAGAAGCAAAAGAAGAAAATATTAAAGTGAAAAATGAGCTAGACCAAGAGGTCAGAGAAAGACGAAGTGAGTTGCAGCAGCTAGAAAGAAGATTGCTACAGAAAGAGGAGTCACTAGATAAAAAGACAACTCTATTAGAGCAAAAAGATGAGCAGCTCCAAGGTAAAATCGACAAAATAGAAAAAACTAGACTGCAAGTACAAGAAATAGAAAAGAAACAATTAGAAGAATTAGAAAGAATTTCAGGTCTTACATCTGAAGAAGCAAAACAATTCTTACTTAGAACGATTGAGGATGAAGTAAAACATGAGTCAGCGATCTTAATTAAGGAAGTTGAAGGAAAAGCAAAACTTGAAGCAGATAAGAAAGCAAAAGAAATTTTAACAAATGCTATTCAAAAATGCGCAGCTGATCATGTGGTAGATACTACAGTTTCAGTAGTACCATTACCAAATGATGAAATGAAAGGGCGTATCATTGGTAGAGAAGGTCGTAATATCCGTACGTTAGAGACACTAACAGGAATTGACTTAATCATTGATGATACACCAGAAGCAGTTATTCTATCTGGATTTGATCCTATTAGAAGAGAAGTTGCACGTATTGCATTAGAGAAACTAATTGTAGATGGACGTATTCACCCTGCTCGTATTGAAGAGATGGTGGAAAAAGCACGTAAAGAAGTAGAAGTTTTAATTAGAGAAGAAGGGGAAGCTGCAACATTTGAAACAGGTGTACACGGTATTCACCCAGAGCTTATTAGACTTCTCGGTAAAATGAAATTTAGAACAAGCTATGGTCAGAATGTTCTTAGACATTCTATAGAAGTAGCGAACTTAGCTGGATTAATGGCAGGTGAGCTTGGCTTAGATGTAAGATTAGCTAAGCGTGCAGGGTTACTTCATGATATAGGAAAGGCTGTAGACTACGAGGTAGAAGGTTCTCATGTTAGCATAGGAGCAGATCTTTGTAGAAAATATGGTGAAAATCCAGTAGTTATTAATGCTGTAGAATCACACCATGGAGATGTAGATCAAGAAACAGCTATTTCTATTATTGTGCAAGCCGCTGATACGATTTCGGCAGCCCGCCCAGGAGCAAGACGTGAAACATTAGAAATTTACGTAAAACGTTTACAAAAATTAGAAGAAATTGCGACATCCTTTAAAGGTGTAGAAAAATCATTTGCTATTCAAGCGGGTAGAGAAGTAAGAATTATGGTTGTCCCAGATGAAGTAGATGATGAAGGATTAGTATTATTAGCTAGAGATGTAACAAAACAAATTGAAAAAGACCTAGAATATCCAGGTCAAATCAAAGTAAGCATAATTAGGGAAACAAGAGCCGTAGAATACGCTAAGTAATAAGGCTTTAGAATAAGGGTATAAGAAATGAAGGAAATTAAGTAATAGACTTCATGCTTATATCCTTATTTTTATGCAAACAATATAAATCTTATTAGGATAAAGAGAATAAAAATGAAATATTTAATAATATATAGAGAAAAGACAAGGAAAATGTCGGAATAGTGTTGTGAAAACAGCTTGGATTGAACAATATAATATAAAAGCTAGTTAATATTTAAGAAAATAAATAAGAAGTAAAAAGAAATTATGAAATGGCATATAAAACAACTTGCAAAAGTCTGATAAGTAACGTATAATGAATTATAATAATTTAGTCAACGTATATTAATAGCAATGGAGGATGATGAGGTATGATTTCAAGACTAGCGAGTGGGATAGCCCCTTCTTCAACCTTAGCCATTACAGCAAAAGCAAATGCTTTGAAGGCAGAAGGGATCGATGTAGTAGGATTTGGAGCAGGAGAGCCAGATTTTGATACTCCTGATTATATAAAAGAAGCAGCAGTAGCTGCAATTATGCAAGGATTTACTAAATATACTCCAGCTTCAGGGATTTTGAGTCTTAGAAAGGCGATAGCTGCAAAATTAGAAAAAGATAATAATGTTCGATATACAGCAGAGCAAATTGTTGTAAATAATGGAGCTAAGCATTCGTTAGTTAATGCGTTCATGGCAATTCTTAATCCGGGGGATGAAGTGCTTATACCAGCACCGTTTTGGTTAAGCTATCCAGAGATGGTAAAGATGGCTGGAGGAGTACCTAAAATAGTTTATACGCAAAAAGAAAATGAGTTTAAATTACAACCAGAAGAACTTAAAGCAAGTATTACAGATCAGACAAGAGCTATTGTTATTAATTCTCCGTCTAATCCAACAGGGGTAGTTTATACAACAGAAGAGCTGAAAGTTTTAGCAGAGTTAGCAGTAGAACATGACCTATGGATTATTTCAGATGAAATTTATGAATATCTTGTATATGGAGAAACAAAGCATACTTGTATAGCTTCTTTATCAGAAGCCATTTATAACCATACAATTACTATTAATGGGTTGTCTAAAAGTCATGCAATGACTGGATGGAGAATAGGATACCTTGCAGCACCTTTAGAAGTGGCTAAAGCAGCAGCTAATATCCAATCTCATGCAACATCAAATCCAAATTCAATTGCACAAAAAGCAGCAGAGGCGGCTATTACAACAGAAAATACTTTTGTGTCTGAAATGGTAAAGGAATTTGAAAAACGTAGTATTTATATGTATGAAGCGTTAGGTCAAATAGATGGACTTGAAGTGATTAAACCAAATGGAGCATTTTACTGTTTTGTAGATGTATCTCAACTATATGGAAAAACTTATAATGGGAAAGTGTTAGACAGTGCAGCAGATTTTGCAGATATTATATTAGAGGCTAAAAGTGTAGCTGTTGTACCATGCAAAGACTTTGGAGCACCTGATTGTATAAGGTTATCCTATGCGATTAGTATAGAGAGCATTAAAAAAGGGTTAGAGCGTATTAAAACTTTTGTAGAAGAGTTACAATAAGTATAAAAAGCACAGTATAGAGAAAAATATACTGTGCTTTTTGTGTGTATTAGAGACAATATTCGAACAAATAATTAAATAAAAAACTAAATGTTCGAATATTATCTTGCTAACTATTAAAAAATTATCTATAATAAAGATATACTAAAAAATACGAGAGGAAGAAAAATATGAGAGAATCCTATAAAAGTCCTTTAGCCAATAGATATGCTAGTCGTGAGATGTTATACCTTTTTTCAGATGCTAAGAAGTTTAAAACTTGGAGAAAGTTATGGGTAACATTAGCAGAAACAGAAAAAGAATTAGGTATTGATATTAGTGATGAACAAATCAATGAATTAAAACAATATATGGATGATGTAAATTATGAAGTAGCAGAAGAATGGGAAAAGAAAGTACGTCATGACGTAATGGCTCATGTTCATGCTTATGGAGAACAAGCTACAAAAGCAATGCCTATTATTCACTTAGGTGCAACAAGCTGTTATGTAGGAGATAATACCGATCTAATTATTATGTTTGAAGCTTTAGAGTTAATTCGAACAAAATTAATAAATGTTATTGCAAAATTAACAGATTTTGCGATGGAATACAAAGAAATGCCTACATTAGGATTTACTCATTTCCAGCCTGCACAGCTAACAACTGTAGGAAAAAGAGCCACATTATGGATTCAAGAACTTTGGTTAGACTTGATGGAAATCGATTCTGTTTTAGAAAGAAAAAGATTAAGAGGAGCCAAAGGAACGACTGGAACTCAAGCAACATTTTTAAACTTATTTGAGGGAGACTATGAAAAGGTTAAACTTTTAGATAAGACAATTGCTAAAAAATTGGGTTATGAAGATGTATATCCTGTTACAGGACAAACTTATTCAAGAAAAGTTGATTCACAAATTTTAAATGTATTAAGCCAAGTAGCTCAATCAGCTTATAAATTTAGTAATGATATCCGTTTATTACAACACTTAAAAGAAATTGAAGAGCCATTTGAAAAGCATCAAATTGGATCATCAGCAATGGCGTATAAGAGAAATCCAATGCGTACAGAAAGAATGTCTTCTTTAGCACGTTTTGTAATTTGTGATGCCTTAAATCCAGCAATGACAGCTTCAACACAATGGTTTGAAAGAACATTAGATGATAGTGCCAATAAACGTTTAGCAGTAGCTGAAGGATTTTTAGCACTTGATGCAATTTTAGAAACTTACTTAAATGTAGTATCAGGGCTTGTTGTTTATCCAAAAGTTATTGATGCGCATATCCAAAATGAATTACCATTTATGGCAACTGAAGTAATTCTTATGGAAGGTGTTAAGCGTGGTGGAGATAGACAAGAATTACATGAGAAAATAAGAGTACTTTCTATGGAAGCTGCAGCTGAGGTAAAACAAGAGGGAAGAGCTAATGATTTAATTGAGAGAATTATTGCAGATGGTTCATTCCAAATGACAGAGGAAGAGTTACGTTCTATCTTAAAAGCAGAGAACTTTATAGGATGTGCATCTATGCAAGTTGTAGATTTTGTAGAAGAGACTATTAAACCGATCTTAAAAGCTAATGAACAAGTGCTTGGAAGAGAAGGAGAAGTAAGAGTATAACCCCAAAAGACGAGCTTACATTTAAAGTGAAATGTGAGCTCGTCCTTTTTTTAGTGTGTGATGAGTGTAACCTGTGCACAGATTCCTTTTAAAGATTCAACTTTTACGATACTACCGGAAGGGATTATTTCTTGATTAGAGGAAAAAGCATGCCAAAGTTCGTTGTCTAATTTAATGAGACCACTTTCTAAAGGGGTAGGACCAATTGTTTGTGTGACGATAGCTTGTTTACCAACTAAATAATCAAGTGGATAAAGTAAAGCGCGAGATTTAGCATGTTTTTTGATATAAGAACGATAACAGGTAAAGGTCAGTATGAGAGGAAGGAGAAGACAGATTAAAAGTTCCAGGAGTGCATTATGAAGTAACAATGAAAGTAAAAAAGTGATTAAACAACTAAGTGAGAAACTCATAAGAAGTAAGCCACCATAGAGTTTCTGGGAAATGAAAAAAATAGCAGAAGCAATAAGCCAAATAAAAGACATATAAATTCTCCTTTCATTAATATACTAAAATTAGGTATAATAAATGTTAAGATTATTATAGCATAAATCAGCTAAAAGTGGTAAAAAAAGGAAAAAATAAAAAGAAAAGAGGTAATTATGATGATAGGATTTATTGGTATTGGAAATATGGGTGGGGCAATGGCAAAAAGTATTGCACAAAAAAGCTCTGAACCTGTGTGTATTTACGATATTAACTCAGGTTTATATGAAAGATTTACAGAGGAAACGGTAATAAAATGTCATACGATAGAGCAATTAATTAATGAAGTGACATATATTGTATTATCAATTAAACCTCAATATTATGAGGGTGTATGTGAACAAATTAGAGGAAGGATAAAAGAAAATCAAATTATAGTGACAGTAGCTCCGGGTTATAGTATCGAGCGTATGAGAGAATTATTAGGAAGAGACACAAAGGTGGTAAGAACAATGCCAAATACACCTGCACTGATTGGATGTGGTGTAACAGCGTATTGTTATGATGAACAGGGGATAGGTGAGGCTATAAATCCTTTAGTAAAAGCATTTGAGTGTTTTGGGAAGCTCTTTAAAGTAGAGGAAAGTCAGATGGAAGCAGTCATTGCTGTGTCAGGAAGTTCACCAGCATATGGTTATATGTTTATAGAAGCCATGGCGGATGCTGCAGTAAGCTTTGGGATGACGAGACAAATGGCCTATGAGATGGCTGCATTATCTATCAAAGGAGCTTGTGAGATGATCTTAGAAACTAAAAAACATCCAGGGGTATTAAAAGATGAAGTAACTTCTCCGGGAGGGACAACAATAAAAGCAGTAACCAAATTAGAAGAGACAGGATTAAGACATAGTGTAATAAGTGGTATGACAGCTTGCTATGATCAAGCAAAGCGTATGAATGAACATTAAAAAATAAGAGGTGAAGAGATGGAAACCAAAAGAATTGGACGTCAAGAAGTTTATAAGGGAAAAATTTTTACAGTAGTTGAGGATACTATACAGTTTGAAGATGGTAAGACAGCTAAGTGGGATTTGGTTATGCATAATGGTGCGGCTGCTATTGTACCCCTAACCGAATCAGGGGAAGTAATACTAGTAAAACAGTATAGAAATGCTGAAAATGGAAATGTCTTAGAAATCCCAGCAGGGAAGTTGGAAAAAGGGGAAGATCCTTTTGAATGTGCAAAAAGAGAGTTAGAAGAAGAAATAGGGTACCGATCAGATGATATCAAAGAAGTTTGTAAAATGTATACGGCAGTAGGGTTTAGTGATGAAAAATTACATCTTTATGTAGCAACTAACTTACAAGAAGGAAAGCAAAATTTAGATGAAGATGAGTACATACAAATTGAGAAATACCCACTTCAAAAGGCTGTGCAGATGATATTTACAGGAGAGATTAAAGATAGTAAAACCATAGTAGGGCTATTAGCTGTAAATGAAATGTTGCGTAAATAGTTCTAAAATAATAGCTTGTATCATAACTTAGAATGTAGGACTTAAGAAAAGAGAGGGAAAAATACATGGTTAAGAGATATTATGATACAAGCATACGGTACTTGTTAGGAGAAGGCGCATTATTTATTGTGCTATTTATCTTAGGAATTGTAGCAGGGAGTTTATATGCGATTTATGTGAGGGATAATAGTATGTTATTCTTTACAATTAATCAGTATCTAACATTAGATTACGAAGCCTCTTCGAAGCTAGAGGTTGTTAAAGATTCTTTGTGGATCTATGGAAAAAATTTAGCTTTAATATGGGCTGGTGGACTATTTAATATGACACTTGCGATCAGTAGTATTATTTTCTTTAGTGTATGTTTTTCTTATGGATTTACAACAAGTTGTTTTATTTTAATTTATGGGTTAAAAGGAATTGTTGTTAGTTTAATGGCTTATGGTATACAAGCTATTATTATCATATTTACTGGATTATGTGTAGGAAATATAGGTATTAGATATAGTATATATAAACAGATGAAAGGTATTGAAGAATATGCGAGAGCACTTATTTTGGTAATGATAGGCGCAGGAAGTGCGGCGATGTTAGATGCATATCTTCAACCTCTAATGCAAAAATTAATATGTTACTTATTATAAAAAAATCACCAATTACTTAAAGAGAGTAGTTGGTGATTTTTTTGTTATGCATTAAAAGAGTGACCAGATAGACGTGAAAAACTACCTTTAAAACAGAGTTTATTGTAGGAGAAAGGCGACTTTTGTATAATTACGATGAGAAAATGAATAAGATTTAAATAAAAAATGTCTTAGATTAAGAAAAAATGTCAAATAAATAGGCTATTAAAATAAGTGATAAAAATAGGGAGAGAAAAAAATATGTTTCATAATCTGGATATAACCAATAAAGCATTAGATGGCATTATGTTAAGGTACAATGTACTATCAGCTAATATCGCAAATAGTGAGACGGTAGGATATAAAAGGCAAGATGTCAAATTTCAGGATTTATTAGAAAAAGAAATGAGTAATAAAGGAACAGAAGGTATAGATATTAACCAAATAGAGCCGCAAGTTTATACAGATAATCTTAGCTTTGCTCAAAGATTAGATGGAAATAACGTGGATATAGACAAAGAGATGGGTGAACTGAGTAAGACAAAATTAAGATACGATACGTTAGTTCAAAGAACAAATGCACAAATTAGTAGATACAAATATATTTTGCAAAACATTAAATAAGTGGAGGAATGAAGATGTCATTTTTTGGATCTATGGATACATCTGTTTCAGGATTATCTGCACAAAGATTAAGACTAGATGTTATTTCACAAAATTTAACGAACGTAGAAACAACTAGAACGCCTGAGGGAGGACCTTATAAGAGGAAAGCGGTTATCTTTGAAAGTATGCAAAATCCAAGTAGTTTCAACCAAGTACTTGGTAAATATCAAGAGAGTAGAAGTAACGGGGTAAGGGTTTCACAGATTGTAGAAGATGAAAATGCGTTTAAAAGTGTGTACAATCCAATGCATCCAGATGCAGATGCACAAGGTTATGTACAGATGCCGAATGTCAATATGGTAGACGAGATGGTTAATATGATTTCAGCAAGCCGTGCGTATGAAGCTAATGTGACTGCTTTTAACAATATGAAGGCTATGGTTAATAAAGCTCTAGAAATCGGAAAATAAATAGGAGGCTAGCATGATACAAGGAATACATAATACTTATGAACCAGTAAGACAAAATGAAATTAAAAAACAGACAAGTGATGAAGCATTTAAAGGGGCACTAGATGCAGCAAAAATGCTTCTGAATGCAACGAATGAAGCAGAACAAGTAACAAATGAATTAACATACGACTTTATGACAGGTAAAAATGAAAATATACATGGGTTGATGGTAGCTCAGGAAAAATCAAGTATCTTACTTCAATTTACAATGCAGGTAAGAAACAATGTATTAGAAGCGTATAGAGAAATAATGAGAATGCCTGTTTAGCAAAAGGATGAGGTGAATGTATGCAGGAGACAATTACACAAGTTTCTACACAATTAACGGATAAGTGGCAAGCTATGGAAAAGCCTCAAAAAACAAAATTAAGTGTAGGAATAGGGGCTATTATTATTGCGATAGTAATGGGGGCAATTATACTAAGTAAGCCAACTATGAAGGTGGTACATAGAAATTTAGATTTAAAGCAAGTTTCACAAGTAACAGAAGTGCTAGATAATGAAAAAATTCCATATAGGCTAATAGATGAAGGAAAAACAGTACAGGTAGATAGTAAATACTATAACCAAGCAAAGATTTTATTGGCGAGAGAGAATGTACCTAAGGGAAAATATACATTTGATGATGCAGTTACGAATAGTATGTCTACAACAGAAGATGAAAAAAGAGCAAAGATGGATGAATATAAAAAAGCAGAAATTGAAAAAGCTATAGAGTCAATTGAAGCAGTAGATCAAGCGAATGTGACACTACATATTCCGAAAGAAAAAAATTCATTTATTGCTTCAACACAAGAAAGTAGTGCAAGTGTTATTTTAACACTTAAAGAAGAACTTAATAGTAAACAGGTAGAAGGAATTGCAAGATTCTTGTCAAGTAGTGTAGAGAAGCTGGATATGAAGAGTATCACAATACTAGATACTCAGGGAAATAACTTATATATAGGTGGCGAAGAGGAAATATTTTCAGCTAGCAAACAACAAGATTTGAAGATAGCAGCAGAAAAAGCTGTTCATACAAAAATTAATAATCTATTGGAACCGCTATATGATGAAGTAAGAATTAGCCCGAATCTGGTATTAGATTTTAATCAGCATGAAGAAGTGAGAGAAGAATACCTTAGACCAGAAGATGAAGGAAATAGGGGAATGATTCAATCAGAAAACACTATGAATACTTCATCAAAAAACATGCAAGGTGGTGCAGAACCTGGAGTAGTTAACAATGGTGGAGAGGCACCTGGCTATCAAGTGGGTGGAAATGCAGCAGGAGAGAGTAAAAGTACCACTAAAAATATTCAATATGCAAATGATAAGGTAGTTTCAAATGCTGTAAAGAATCTAGGAGATATTGATTATAGTAACTCTTCTCTTGCAGTTAATGTATTTAAAAACAAAATTTATAGTCAAGAATTGGTTGAACCTACTTTATCAGATCAAATGAGTTGGGAACAATTTAAACAAGAAAATAAATATGAAATGCCTATTACTGTAGATGAATCGGTGACAGAGTCTATAAGAAAAGGGACGGGGATAGAGAATGTAGTTGTCTATGGTTTTGAAAAGCCTGTTTTTATAGATCAAGCAGTTTACCAAATTAATTATAAAGATTATGTCCCATATGTAATGATTCTAGTGACATTAGGTGTAATGGTTGTTGCAATTATGAAGTTTAGACAACCGGATGAACTGATAGAGACAGAGCCAGAGCTAGAGATAGAAGAAATGCTAAAAATGGCAAAAGAAGAAGTCGTACTAGAAGATATTTCGTTTAAGGAAAATTTAGAAACAAAACAACGTATTGAAAAATTTGTAGATGAAAAACCAGAAGCAGTAGCAAGCCTACTCAGAAATTGGTTAACACAAGAAGATTGGGAGTGAAACAGACAATGGGAGGAAGGCAACAGATAACAAGCAAGCAAAAAGCTGCAATGTTACTTATATCATTAGGACCAGAAAAGTCTGCGAAGGTCTTTAAATATTTAAAAGAAGAAGAGATAGAAGAACTAACATTAGAAATTGCAAATATTAAGGCTGTATCTTCTAAAGATAAAGAGGAAGTCCTCCAAGAGTTTTATGAGATATGTTTAGCTCAAGAGTATATTTCAGAAGGTGGCATTGCTTATGCAAAACAATTATTAGAACAAGCTTTAGGGGCAGAAAAAGCGATAGATGTAGTGAATAAATTAACTATGGCTCTCCAAGTAAGACCATTTGAGTTTGCAAGAAAAACAGATGCCGCGCAGTTACTTAACTTTATTCAAAATGAACATCCACAGACTATTGCACTGATCTTATCTTATTTAAAGCCAAGTCAAGCTTCGGCTATTATTACAGCATTACCTGTAGATAAACAAGCAGATATAGCTAAGAGAATTGCAGTGATGGATAGAGCTTCCCCAGATGTTATTAATGAAATTGAAAAAGAATTTGAAAAACGTCTTTCTACGTTGGTATCTGAGGAATATACAACTATAGGTGGTGTAGATTCTATTGTAGATATTATTAACTTAGTGGACAGAGCAACAGAGAAAAATATTATGGAACATTTAGAGATAGAAGATCCAGAACTTGCAGATACACTTAAGAAGCGTATGTTTGTATTTGAGGATATTGTAACGTTAGATAGTAGATATATCCAAAGAGTACTAAGAGAAGTAGATAACCATGAATTAGCAATTGCACTAAAAGGTACAAATGAAACAGTTAAAGAAGTGATCTTTAACAATGTATCTAACCGTCTAGCAACAATGATCCAAGAAGATCTTGAATATATGGGACCAAAACGAATGAAAGAAATTGAAGATGCACAGCAACGTATTGTAAATGTTATTCGTAAGCTAGAAGAAGTAGGTGAAGTTGTGATATCAAGAGGTGGAGGAGATGAAATAGTTGTCTAGTATCATAAAAAGTAGATATATCAAGGAAGGGGATGTAGTGGATTTACAAGACAGGCTATGGGTTAACAATCCTCTAGAAGTAATAGTAGAAATAGATGAAGAAGCAGAGGAAGAGGAATTTGAAATTATAGAAGAGCCTCCAATAGACTATAATGCCCTTTATGAAGAGGCTTTAAAAGCGAAAGAAGTTATATTAGCTGAAGCAAAGAAACAAGTAAGTGAGATGATAGAAGAGGCTAGTGAACATGCACAAATTATGCAGCAGAAGGCGGCAACAGAGTCTCAGCGTATCCTCCAAGAAGCGAATGCTCAAGCAGATAAGATGATTCAAACAGCAAAACAGGAAGCGGAATGCATAATAGAGGTAGCTTATCAGGAAAAACAGCAGATTTTGAATCAAGCAGAGCCAGAAGTTGTAGAGATTGTAGAAACATTAGTAGGTCATATTATACATGAAGAAGTAGCTAGAAATAACAAGTGGATTGCCTATATTGTAAAGAAAATGATTATGAGAGAAAAAATTATAGGTGGAATAACTGTGTATGTTTCGCCACAAGTACTAGAAAGTATAACAGAAGAAGAGTACAAAGCATTTGAACAGTTGAAGCATGAAGTTATTTTAAGGGCGGATGAAGAGGTTAACAACACCACATGTTTAGTGGAGACGTCAGAGGGAAGTATTTTATATGATCTTGCAGATGGGTTAGATAGAATCCTATTAGAACTAAATATGCTTAAACAGTTAAAGGTAGAAAAAGCCCATGATTGATTTACAAAAATATAAGCAGATTCAGGAAGTAAACCTATGGAGCTATGTAGGTAAAGTTAGCAAAGTTGTAGGGATTACCATTGAATCTATTGGTCCAAAGGTAAATGTAGGAGACATTTGTTCTATTCAGACTAAGAAAGGAACAGAGGTATTGGCCGAAGCCGTAGGATTTAGGGAAAGTAATATTTTACTCATGCCTCTAGGCAATATAGACGGAATAGGTCCTGGATGCAGAGTGACTTCTTATGGCAATAAAATGAAAGTAAAAGTGGATGAAAGTTTACTCGGGAAAATAGTAGATTGGAAAGCAGAACCTATCGATGGTATCCCTGTAGAATGCAAGGCAGAGGTACCTATTGATAATGATGCCCCTAACCCTCTTACAAGACAGCGTATTTACACACAGATGCCCTTGGGGATTAGAGCGATTGATGGCATGTTGAGTATAGGTAAAGGCCAGAGGATGGGTATATTTGCAGGAAGTGGTGTAGGTAAAAGTACATTACTAGGGATGATTGCTAGAAATGCATTATCAGATATTAATGTTATTGCACTAATTGGTGAACGTGGAAGGGAAGTTCGAGAATTCATAGAAAAAGATTTAAAAGAAGAGGGACTCAAAAGAACGATTGTTGTAGTAGCAACCTCAGATCAACCAGCACTGATTAGACAAAAGGCAGCTATGACAGCAACAGCTATAGCGGAATATTTTAGAGATCAGGGTAAAGATGTATTGCTAATGATGGATTCTTTAACACGATTTGCTATGGCTCAAAGAGAAATTGGACTAGCCATTGGTGAGCCCCCTGTGTCAAGGGGATATACACCTTCAGTTTTCGGTATTATGCCTAAACTATTAGAAAGAGCTGGAAATGGAGAAAAAGGAAGTGTGACAGGACTTTATACGGTATTAGTAGATGGAGATGATTTTAACGAACCTATTACAGATACAGTAAGAGGAATATTAGATGGACACATTATGCTATCTAGAAAATTAGCCCACAAAACACATTATCCAGCTATTGATGTACTTGCTAGTATTTCTAGAGTTATGGGAGATATAACAAGCAAAGAACATCGCTTGCAGGCTGCACAAATTAAGAAACATATGGCTGTGTATCAAGAGGCAGAAGATTTAATTAATGTAGGTGCATATAGTATGGGAAGTAACACTGAAATTGATCTTGCTATTCAAAAAATGCCAGTTATTAAAAACTTCCTATGTCAACAGACAGATGAAAATATTCCATTAGAAGATACGTTAGAGCAGATTAAACAAATGAATTAGATAGTAGGGTGAGAGCATGAAATTTAAATTACAGTCAGTACTTAAGTTGAAAGAAAATGTGGAACAAGTTAAGAAAAGAGAATTAGGATTAGCAACTATACAAAGACAAGGACTCGAAACGCATCGAGAAAAGTTAACCGAACAAAAAAAATCGATGCTGAATGAGACAAAAAATAGTCAATCAGAGTTAATCAATATCATGGATATAAAAGAATTAAGAAATTACTCGGCTTATATTGATTCATGTATTCAAAAAGTAAGCTCAGATATCGTACAAGCGGAACATACTATCATAGAAAAAAAATCTGAATTAGCTGAAGCAATGAAGCAAAGACAAATGATGGAAAAATTAAAGCAAATAAAGGCAGAACAGTTTGAACAAGAAGAAAGACAAAAAGAAAATAGCTTGCTAGATGAAATGATTAGTTATAAATATGCAGTCAGAATACAGTAAGGGAAGAGGTGAAATAATGACTAATCTAGAAAATAACTCTGGGTCAGAATATATGCCTCTAAGGAGTAAAAAAAAGAAGAAGAAAAAAGTGGTAGTTGGAATGGGTTTAGCAGTGCTTATAGCGGGAGTAGTGATATTCAATAAGGAAAAGATTGAGCAAAGTTTAATAGGTACGAATGCACAAAATGATCACCCTTACATACAGTTATCAAAAGAAGAACTGATCCAGAAAGTAGAAGTATTAGAAGAAAAAAATAATCTTCTTCAAGCCGAAATCCAGGCAGAGGGAGAAGAAAAAGTTAGGTTACTCAAAAAAATAGAAGGATTACAGACTTATGAAAATCGCTACAATGACTTTTTAGAGCAGAAAAAATCATGGGATATTCAAATAGCTAGGAGCAACCCTAAATTATTTATTGAGCAGTACGAAAGCATGTATCCAGAACATGCAGATGAAATCTATAAAGAACTGAAACAAAAGAGTCAGTTAACAAAAGAGCAAAAAGAGTACGCCAAAGTAATCGGGGAAATGGATGAAGTACAAGCGGCGAAAGCCCTAGAGAAAATTGTACCTACAGATCCAGAGTTGGTTAAAAAGTTATTTGAGGGAATGCCTAATGAGAGACAATCTCTCATCTTAAGTGAAATGACCACACAAGTAGCTGCTCAGACTATTAAACTTTTATCACCAGATGTAGAGAAAGAGCTACCATAAGGGAGGGATAAAGTGAATCAAATAACAATAGGCTTAACAATTACTCCAATAAAAATGGAAAGCCCAGTAAAAGGAAATAAAGAATATAGGACTAAAAATCCAAATTTTGAGGAAACCATGAAACAGTTTTCTAAAAAAGAAGAAATAAAAAATGTAGCAACAAAAGAAAAAATACAAGTTAAAAATAAAAAAATAGAGTTAGATTTCGTAGAAAAAAAAGAAGAAATAACACCGGAAGAAGAGATGTTAGCTATCCTAGCAGATTACCTTATGAAGCCACCTAAGGAACTAGACCAGATATTAGAACAATTACAGATGAGTGCTGTAGATTTAATGGATCAAGAAAAGTTTGGCATGTTTCTAACGGAGTGTTATGGACAATC
>JBOFPL010000007.1:0-14855 GCA_051659885.1 Cellulosilyticaceae bacterium | reverse complement strand
CTAATGAATGCTTCATCAACATTGATTTCCAAATGCTTTCCTAAATTCATGATTAATCCCCCAACCTTTCAATAATGTACTATTAGCTTGATTATACTTGAATCGACTATTTTTTTCAATATTTTATAATTTTTAAAATCATTCTATTCATGCATCTATACCCTTTACAAAAACAAAGAGAGATAGGAATTTATTCCTATCTCTCTTTATCATTCTTGTACTGTAGCACTTGCTTCATACAACTCCATAATCTCTATAAAATGCTCTAATAAATATTGCTTTCCTTTTTCGTTGAAAACAATCTTTTCATATTTTCTACCATTAAATTCTCCTGGAATAACCTCAATCCCATATTCTTTAGATTGTTTATTAATCACTGTGAGCTTCTTACCCGATTCATCGATCTTCTGACCTAGAATACCTACTGCCTTGAGTCTACTACTAATATGTGCACCTGATATACCTTTTACAGTTTGTGAATTGATTGCTTCATTAATATGCTTTGCGAACTCATTTACACCAATACTATAATCAGGAAGCTTAACTTGTGCCAACTCTTCAATTGTAATGTTAAACATATTCCTTGGTCCTTGCCTACGTCTGTTAGAAGTATACTGTACTTGTGAAGTGAGTACTTGCGAAATAAGTGCTAACTGTCTCATTACTTTAGGTGTGCATAAAAAACTACTTTCTTCTAATACCTCACCATTAATATCTACTCCTTGGATTAAATGATTAATCATCTCTCTAGCTTCTTTAAGCTTTTGTACATCATAAGACATATGAAGTCCTCCTTTAAGATAAAAAGTGTATCTAAGTTATAGCCAATTTTTAACATGGTTATTCATCACTAGTACTTTTCTTTTTACAAATGAAATAAAAACTTATTTTGTGCTATACTATAGAAGAAAGACTTAAAAACACCCAAGACAAGGAGTACTCTCATGCAATTATATTCTAATATCTCAAATTTATCAGGCGACCAATTTAAAACTATCATTAGCTATTTATCTGGTCGTTGTGAAAAGGTAAGCATCTATTTTCCAAATGATGCGGATGCGGATTTATTAGCATTTAAAAATAAATTTTTACAAGCAACAGATATTTTTGAAGGTGAAGATGAAATAGCCGGTCTTGAGCCAAAAGAAGGATTCTCTATGGTGATTGCAAGTATTTCAGAACCAGTACAAGATCTTTTAAGTGAAGTAAAATCTTCTTATCACCTAAGCTTTGGCCTCATTGAAGGTGACCAAGCTTTATTATATGTAGATGATGAAGGTGGAATCGTAGTGGATAGTGAGAAAAGTCTAGACTTAGCTCATTTTGCTAGTTTTACTCAAGCTTAGTTCACAAAAAAAGTAGCTCCAATTTATGAATTGGGGCTACTTTTTCTTTTGTGAATAATAAGTGTTATGATTTCTGTTAGGGTTAAAATCAATGCTAGTTTAATGTTAATAAAGAATAAGGCAATCAACATAATCGTTCCAATGACTGTACCAATAAGGAAAATCCATACTTCTATGCCTTCCTTGACCTCTTCCATCGCCTCATCCATTAGATCATCAACTTTCATTCCTATAGTTAAGATATTATCAACGATTAATACCAACCAAAAAGCTATTGATGCATCTTGGAATAATTTGATGTATGCAAATACTGCTGTCCCTAGATAAATGCCAAACCAAACCAATAGTTTACTTGGACTGACCCCATATTTTTGTTTGAACATGAACCCTCCCCCTAGTTTTGATGCAGATGAGCATAAATCTCTCTCTTACTAACACCTCTATCTTTTGCTACTTGTTTCATAGCAGCTTTTTCATTCATTCCTTGTGTTTCATACAGTGCCATATGGGCTTCTATCGTCATACTCTCCCAGTTTTTTTGATCCTCTTCTTGGAGTTCTTTACTACATCGACCTTCTAAAACAAGTACATATTCACCCCTTGGCTCTTCCGTCTCATAGTATTTAACAGCTTTCTCAAGTGTTGTCTTAAACACCGTCTCATGCTTTTTGGTGAGCTCTCTTGTGATGCTGATACCTCTATCACCTAAGGCTTTATAAAGTAGTTCAAGTGTCTTAGTAAGTCTATGTGGTGCTTCATAAAGAAGTGTTGTTCTCGTTTCACTTTTTAATGCTTCAAGTAAGGCTTCACGCTCCTTCTTGTTGGTTGGCAGAAAACCTTCAAAGATAAAACGGCGTGTATCTTGTCCAGATATGATCAATGCTGTAATTCCAGCTACTGCTCCTGGTGCAGATGTTACTGTAATACCTTCTTCTATTGCAAGCTTTACAAGATCTTCTCCTGGATCAGAGATACCTGGTGTTCCTGCATCTGTTACAAGTGCTATATTCTGGCCTTGTTTTAACCTTTCAATAAGTTCTGGACCTTTCTCCATCTTATTGTGTTCATGATAACTAATTAGCCTTGTATGGATCTCAAAGTGATTGAGGAGTTTCTTTGTGTGTCTTGTATCTTCTGCTGCTATAAAATCAGCCTCTGTTAGTATTCTTACAACTCGATATGTGATATCTTCTAGATTTCCTATCGGGGTCGCACATAGAGTTAATACTCCGTATTCTGGCATCCTGCTCCTCCTTATTCGTCTATTCCATAGATTGCTTTTAGCTCTCTTGTATATGTCCCATCTTGCTCATACACAACAAGTGGTGCCTCTACTCTCAATTCTGGTGCACCACCTCTTACACCTTCTACAAGAACCATAGTTGGTGCTTTACCATGTTTTGGGTAAATCATCTGCATACGCTTTGGTTCAACCTTGTATTTTCTCATGAGCGTCATGATATCTACCAGTCTATGAGGCCTATGAATCATACACAGTTTACCTCGAAACTTAAGTAAATGGCTTGCGCCTGCGATGATATCCTCTAAGCTACACTCTACTTCATGACGTGCAATAATCTTAGAAGGATGTTCATTCTTAAGTCCTGCCTCACCCTTCATATAAGGTGGGTTGCATGTAATAAGATCCATGCTACAGCCTTCAAAGTGTTTCTTGATTGCTTTCACGTCAACACATTTGATTGTTACATCCTCTTGAATACAGTTGAATGCTACCGATCTATTTGCCATCTCAACCATCATCTCTTGAATATCAATCCCAGTGTAGTGTCCTCTTTCATAGATTGCATGCATTAATATTGGGATAATGCCAGTGCCTGTTCCAATGTCTAATACATTCTGTGATGCTCTTGTTACTTTTGCAAAGTGTGCAAGCAACACAGCATCAATCCCGAAGCAAAACACTTCGGGATTTTGAATAATATGATAATCTTTTATGCCTAAATCATCTAGTCTCTCATTCGAGTTTACTAAAGTCAAATCCTTCAAATTCGTTATCCTCTTTATGTTGGCCACAACAACCACCGCCACATTTTTTCTTCCTATTCAATATCTTAATCTCGCTACTTGAGTACATAATTGCTTCTTTTTCATCTTTATCCTTTTTCTTAACTGCCACTCTTACTTGCTCTCTAAGTACATTGACAGAAAGGACTTCACCCTTACCATCTTGTGTCATCACGACATCACCTACTTCTGGTAAACGGTCTCTAATTTCTACATAGCAATCTTGCTCATATTTGAGACAACACATTAAGCGCCCACAAATCCCTGAAATCTTAATAGGATTAAGTGATAAGCTTTGGTCTTTTGCCATCTTAATAGATACAGGTTGGAAATCACTAAGGAATTTATTACAGCATAAACCTCTTCCACAGATTCCAATACCTCCACACATCTTTGTCTCATCCCTCACCCCAATTTGGCGAAGTTCAATACGTGTTCTAAAGATTGCTGCTAAATCTTTTACAAGCTCTCTAAAGTCTACACGCTCATCTGATGTAAAGTAGAAAAGAATCTTATTATTGTCGAAAGTGTATTCTACATCTATTAATTTCATATTAAGACCGTGTTTAAGGATCTTCTGTTTACAAATAAAGAAAGCTTCTTTTTCCTTTACTTTGTTTTGTTTTACTTTTTCATTGTCTTCGTCTGTTGCTAAGCGTGTCACCTTCTTGAGTGGGTGTACGACTTCAGATTGATCAATGTCTTTATTAGCTTGTACTACTTCACCGTATTCTAATCCTCTAGCTGTCTCAACAATAACAAACTCACCTTTATTGTATGTTTTATCTTCAGGATCAAAGTAGTATATCTTGCCAGCGGTTCTAAACCTAACTCCAATTACTGTGATCATTTTTTTCGCTCCTTTAGCTTAAGTAACAAATTCTCTATTATTAACGTTGTATTTACATTTTGTCCTAATGCTTGTCTTGCTTGTCTAATCTGCTCGATATTTGAGCTAATTTTATTATACGTTAGTTTGTGAGCGATGTCGAGTAATTGGCTTTTGTAATCTAAATAGTAAAAATTGTCTGTGTTAACATTCTTAGCAATGGCAATATCTCGATACCATAGTTCCCAAAACTCTAGTATTTCGACAATATGTTCCTTTTGATCACAAATTGCCTTCACAATCTGATACATCTCCATGAGATTAGCCTTTTCAAGTTGTGTCAGATAACTAATACTTTCTTTTCTTAATGCAAAGAAATCTTCATCTTCTATAAGCTGCTGAGCCTTACCTATGCTCCCCTGACAGAACTGTGTATAAATTTCTATTTCATGTTGCGCTATATGATGTTGACTCAAATAATGCCTGATATGATCCCCGGCTAAAGGTGAAAAGCGAATATGAATACATCTTGACTTGATTGTTGGTAACAGTGAAGCAAGGTTCTTTGTCACTAAAATCACGATACCATATGAAGGTGGCTCTTCAATCGTTTTAAGCATTGCATTCTGTCCTTCTATATTTAAGGTATCTGCCTCTTCTACTATTACAATTTTATATTTACCCACATAAGGTTTAATATCCATAAATTTGATCACTTGATCTCTTACTGTATCAATTTTAGTCACTTTGGTGTCCTTAGTTACACTACTAATATCAGGATGAGTTCCTGCTTCGACCATCTTACAGTTCTTACATGTACCACATGGTCTTTGTTCACTCTCACATAATAGCGTCTTAGCAAGCTCCTTTGCCATCATTCGCTTACCTACACCATACGGTCCTTCAAAAATATAGCTATGAGATACCTTGTCCGCCATCATAGACTTCTTAAAGTATTGCTTGATCATCTCATGTCCAATAATCTGTTCAAATGCTTCCATAGTATCCCTCTTTTCTCTGATTTATAGGTTAAAAGACAAAAATGTCCGTGAAAACACGAACATCTAAGTAAGTATATCTAATAATAATCCTTGAATCTCTCCAACTTTCTCCAAGATATCCATATGATTCTTTTCTGCACGCATGAGTTCATTAACTAAAGCATCTACTTTTTGATTGACTGCTCTTACAATCCCATATACACGATGTCTTCCCCTGCGATCAAGAAAGTTCTCTCGCGAATATTTATGAGAATTTGCTACTGCTTCTCCCAAAAAATCTGAAATCATACTTCTATACAGCCTCACATCTCTAATATCCATATGCTCCGCAATCTTATTACCTTGTTCTGTGATCTTTTCAACCATTTCTGTGAGCTTCTGCTGCAAATCTGCCTCATCAATATGGCTTAGCAATGTAAACTTAAAGCCCTTATCTACTTTCGTATCTTGTAAACTATTTAGTTCTTTAAGTTGAGGTAATTGTATTTGGTTGATTTGAATATTGGCCATTATGACACCCCATTACCCTATTAATAATTTTATTGTAAGGCATATAGCATTCAAATGCAAATCGTTACATATACAAACTAATACCAATTAGCATCAAGCTACATATTGTTCCAACACTTACAATAACTAAAATGTGTTTTTTCATATAGTCACCCCTTTTGACAGGAGTATTGCCTATAATCCTCTTATTTAATCTTTCGGACTTCTATATCTATCCGCTTAGCCTCTATTTGAATTCCAAGCAACTTATTTTGTTGCTTCCTAATACGTTTAATCAGTTCCAGGGTAATCTCTTCTCCTATACATGCGATCGGTATTCCTGGTGGATAGAGCATGATATTTTTGGTTAATGTTCTTCCTTCACTTAAACTCAATTCTATCCATTCTTTTTGATCAAAGTGCACAGCTCTAATGTCTTGCCCCAAAATTATTTCCCCAGAAATATAGGCTGTCATTTCAGGTTTAACTAATGGTACACCCAACGTTGCATCTATTTTCAGTAATGCTTGTACTAATTCTGCCAAGCTCTCTTTAGAATCTGCTACTGTTGTCATAAGAATCACCAGCTCTTCAAGTGCTGACTCCACTACTATCTCATAGGATGCTTCTAACCTTTGAGCTAATGTATAACCATCTATATCCGCACCTTGTGTCAGAATTACAATTTTACTAACATCTGTTTCTTGATCACATTCTAAAAGTTTAAGATATCGAAGTTGCTTCAGTTCATCTCTTGCTTCAAGTAAAGGTTTAACATAGTCCTTATCAATTCGCTCTCTATTTATGATGAGATCTGCTCTTACATAATCCATCATCGCCATGATCATATAAGATGGGCTACTTGTCTGAACCATCTTGAGTGCATTCACCAGCTGTTCCATAGTAACACGTTCACTACAGCGATGTAGAAGCCCACTTTGTGTTAGGTTAGGTAATGTCTTGTGCATACTCTGAATCACTAAATCTGCTCCTAATTGCGTACTACTCTTCGGGAATACCTCATTAATAGGAAAATGTGCACCATGCGCTTCATCTACAATAAGTATTTTATTGTATTGATGAAGGACTTCACCAATCTCCTGTATAGGCGAAGTCATCCCTTCATAAGTGGGACTAACTATCAGTGCTCCTTTTACACAAGGGTAGCGATCTAATGCCTGTTTAATAGTTTGAGTCGACATATGTGTTATAACACCTGATTGCATATCCCTCTCTGGACTAATATAAATAGGGATTACTCCTGCTAATATCATCCCACTCCATACACTATGGTGGCAATTTCTCGCAATAAGTAGCTGATCTCCCGGCTGACATACTGCTAATATACTTGTGAGAATCCCTGCTGTTGAACCATTAGTTAGGAAAAGGGTATCTGTCGCACCACAAAAATCCGCCATTTGTACCATTGCTTCTCTGATAATCCCATCAGCCTCATAAAGATTATCTAATCCACTTGCCTCTGTTGCATCTAAACAGTGATACGGAATCTGGTCTAAGTCACCATATCGCCCAAATTTATGTCCTGGCATGTGAAATGGTTTCTTTGTCTTACTATATGTTCTTAATCCATCATATAAAGGTCTACTCATTGCTGTCCTCTTTCCGAATTATAATCCTGAAATTTGTTCCATAATGCAGAGAATCTCTTCTGCCGGTACAGGCTTACTAAAAATATATCCTTGTATATTCTTGCAATCATGGTTGTAGAGATATTCCAACTGTACCTGTGTCTCTACCCCTTCTGCAATAATCTCAAATCCCATCTTCTTACCTAATGAGATGACCATATCTACTAATGCCTCATCTTTATCATTACTCTGTATATCATCAATAAAAGACTTGTCAATTTTAAGAATATCTAAAGGCAATTGTTTCAAATAATTTAATGATGAATACTCTTTTCCAAAGTCATCTAATGCAATAGCTATACCTTCTTTTCTTAGCGCCTGAAGCTTCTGGGTAACTACCTCTGCTGAACGTATCATAGTTGTTTCTGTCAACTCAAGCCTTACCCATTTAGGACATACACCTTCTTGTACAAGTGTCCCAAGTACCATCTCTACAAAGTTATCTTGCATCAACTGTACACCCGATATATTAACTGAGATAATACTTTCTTCTCCTGTTTGAAGATTGATTTGCTTAATAAAACGGCATGCTTCTCGTAATACCCATTCACCAATAGGGATGATCATTCCTGTAACTTCTGCTTCTTTAATAAAGCGGATCGGTGAGACAAACCCTAATTCTGGGTTATACCACCTGATCAGTGCTTCAAATCCCACAACCTTCATCAAATCTAAATTAACTTTAGGCTGATAATGTAACACAAACTCTTTCTTTTCTAAGGCATGTCTTAAATAACGCTCCACCTTAGACATCTCCTCTACATCATGAAGTTGCTGTAAGCTAAAAAAGCTATAACTATTCTTGCCATTATTCTTAGACCTCTGCATTGCAATATCTGCAAACTTAAGTAATTCATTTAATTCTACACCATCATCTGGATATATAGAAATACCTATACTTACAGTAAGATTAAGAATTCCTTCATCTAATGTAATAGGTTCTCTAATAACATTAATAAGTTTCTTTGCTAATAATTCAATCTTATCCTCTATTGTAATATTAGAAAGGTAAATACTAAAGCGATCGCTCTGTGTCTTAAAAACATGGATATCCTTGTTCACAAGTGTTCGCAAACGTTTACCTATCATTTCAAGTGCCTGATCACCTACACTGTTTCCTAATGTATCATTAATACGTTTAAAATTATCAATATCCATACTTAAGATAGCCTTTTTCTTTAAAGGCCATCCCATATTTTGAAGATCCGCACCGATAACTTCATCTAATCTACGCCTATTGGGTAACCCTGTTACAATATCATGGTACAAGATTTTATGTATTTTTATTTCATATGCTTTAATTTCGTTAATGTCTTTAAAGAGCCTAATAACCTTAACAATCTGTCCATCTTGTCCTAATAGCGCCGTTGACTTCTCTCTAATCCAAATATAACTCCCATCATATGCCCTTATACGATATTCACAGGTATACTGATGCTTGCTATTTTTCATCATCTGATTAGATTCATTTACAACATGATCAATGTCATCTACATGAATTAAATTATTCCACTTGTGTTCCATATGAATGAGATCACTATCATATCCAAGACGTCTGAGTATACCATCTGTATAAAATACTTCTCCAGTAATCACATTATGTTCGTAAATCGTCTGGTGATTAGCTTCCAAAATTTTTTCTAGACGCTCCTCTAATACCTTTTTTTCACTACGTGTTTTACTTACCTCAAACTGTTTGACCTTAAGTGCTTGCTCTTTATTATTCATCTGTTTAATTACTAGGTCATACTGTTCTTCGAAAGCTCTTATATTTTTACCTCGCTTACTAATCTTTAATATAGTATCAATCAACAATACAACTATTAAAGTGATTGTACATATCCCTATTGTTACAAAAAGCTGTTCAAAACTAATACGATTAATTGAAATTGCAAATGTCCGCATAGATATCCCCCAATTAATATTCAACCTATAAATCTACACTAATTAAAATACGATGTATCAAATATTAGACTATATTTCTTCAACCGTTCTAAAATTTTAGTATCATCTTTACTGATCTGTGGTTGATAATTGTTTTTATCACCCACACTAGAAATCGTGCAAGGAATGACCTCACTTCTTATAGAAATGATTTCTCCTTCTCTAAGTTCAAAGGTCTCTTGATAAATAAAGGTATCTTTATCTTTTGGATTACGATTCCCCCCAAAACTAAAATTGCCTAAACTATATACGATATTTTTTCCCTTATATGTCTCAATTCCCTGAATCACATGAGGATGGCTCCCCAATACTAGGTCTACACCACAATCAATTGTATATTGTCCTAATTGTCTTTGCGCTTCATTCGGTAAATGATTACTTTCTTCTCCCCAGTGAAACATCATGATTACCAAATCCGCTTTTAACTTTGCTTGGTCAATTAACTTTTTGACTTTATCTTTTGTTTGCTTCCCTGCATCCCAAGCCTTATATCCTATAAGCGCTACTTGAATACCATCAATTTCTTTATAATGAATGCGATCATATCCAAAGGCACCTATCTGATTATCTACTAGAAGTTGTTTCGTATCTTCATAACCTCTCTCACCACAATCATATGTATGATTATTAGCTAAGTTCGCAGCCTCGATAGAAGAACCTGTAAGAATCTCTATGTATTGAGGATCTCCCCTCATCACAAACTGCTTTTCAGCACCATAAGGTGCAAGTGTTAAAGGACCTTCCAAATTAATGATAGTAAGATCATCTTGTTCAAAAACATCTCTTACATTTTTCATAAAATAATCCAATCCATTAGCAGCTGCAACTTGATCAAATCGGTTCCATGCGTCTTGTCCCTTATAAGAACCTAACGTGCAATCTCCTACTGCAGATATAGTAATCTGTTGTTTTTTTTTAATAGTATCTTCTATTATCTCATGCACTGGCAATGTCGTCTCCATTTGTTGTATGCTCGATGTTTCTTTTGAAGTACCTTGTGTAGCTTCTAGCGGCATCATAGAGATTACTTCATTTGCTGTAACAGTTGCTGTTTGGGCGTATAAATTCCATACAATAACCCCTGAAATCATAATCATTAATACGCATGTACTTACTATAAGCGATACTATTACTTTTCTCATATACCCTCCTAGTTTGGGCGTATTTCCTTATCATATCATTTAGAAAATACACTGTGAAGAAAAACATAATGCTTCAAATCATACTTGTAATCGTTGGATGACTATTAGTAACTAGTTTCTCTAAACGTCTATATTCCTCCTTTATAATATATTCACCTAGAAATGTTACTACATAATACTTCACGATTTCTCCTTCTTCTACGATCTCCTCTTGGCTAATTAAGTGGTCCTTCAAAAGCTTTTGTGTAGCTGCATATAATGTACCTCGTCCTAATTTTACTTCACCTTTAGTAATGAGACTCACCCTAGAAATAATATCGTCGTATTTTCCCTTCGCCGTCATAGCTAATAAAATATAATACGTAAGCTCTGTAAGCGGCAAATAACGCATAGCAACCTGTTGATCCTCCATAAATATTCCCCCTAACAGCTATTCTTCTATGATATGTATGATTTCCACCTCATAATCTCCCTCTGGCGATGAAACACTCACAATATCTCCTACCTTTTTATGAAATAGTGCTTTGCCAAGAGGGGATTCTATACTTATCTTATAATTAATGGCATCCGTTTCCATTGTTGTAACAATATGATAAGTCATTTCAAAATCATCATCTAAAAATTTAATTTCTACCTTTTTACCTATTCCAACTTCTCCTGGAGTACTATCCTTACTAATAACACGAGCTGTCTTAATCATTCTTTCCAGATAACGAATTCGACTTTCATTTTTTCCTCTTTCTCTCTTAGCCGCTTTATACTCAAAATTTTCGCTTAGATCACCATGTGCCCTCGCTTCTTTTACATCTTCAATCAATCTCTTCCGTTCTACAACCTTTCTATGTACGATTTCTTCTTTCATTTTATCGATATCTTCTTGGGTTAAAAAATTTCTCATATTGTCCTCCTTATTGTCTCATATAATTATATATAATTTGCAATATTTTTTCTACATTCTTCAATAATAAAGAGGCTCTCTTTTAAGCCTCTTCATTATTTTATAGTTTTATTTGTTGTAACTATTCTTTGAGTTGCCAATAACCATTAGTACAAGGTTCGAATATCTCAAAAATAGCTAGATTTTTTTGTTTGGCCTCCAACATAATATCAGCCTCCGCTATACCCGCTTGCTGAAGCTGATGAATCAGCGCCTCATAATCTTCACGTGTAATAAACTCTGCATGCGGAGGTTTAATAACACCATTTACGCCTGAAGAAAGGTGATACTTATCAGGTGGATATACCTTTAGCATTTGGAAGATCTCATTATTCTCTGATGGATTACAGCGTTCATGATGAAAATCATAAACCCACTTCAATCCAAGTTTCTTACATGTTGTTATAACTTCTTTTGATGTATATGTTTTATCATCATTCTCAATGGTTAAAATAGTAGTATCAATCATATTTTTATACTTCATCACATGATCTTCAAAACGTGCAAGTGCCTGATCTTTATCACCATAGGCTCCCCCTATGTGTAAAATGAGATTACTACCTCCTATCTTTTTGAGAAATTGGGTTTGATAATTAATATCCAATATAGCACGCTCTGTAATCTCTTCTTTGGGACTTGTGAGTAGTGTAAACTGGCTAGGATGCATACTAAGTCTCATGTTATATTCTACACGTTTGTCCGCGATAAACTTCAAATTAGCAGCTACTTGAGGTACATCCATAATACCTTCCTCTTCTAAAATTTTAATCATTGCAGGATGTGAACCAAAGGGAATAATATCTGAAGAAATACGATACACATAAATATTATTATTGATATTGTAGTGTATAATATCTCCCAACAGTTTGATATTGTGGTAAATCACCTCTTTAATTTTAGAAATATCACGTTCTTCTACCGTCTTTAGCCTAAACGTTCTAAATCTATTTTTCAGACTCATATTAATACAGGCATAGCCTAGTCTTGTTTTTATTTGGCACATAGTTACTCCCTCTCATTGACATTTTTTGTCGAGAATGTAATAATTTTTACTATACTATAATTTTTGAAAGGAACTTTATAATGGATAAAAGCAGATTAAGATCTTACTTAATTTTAACGACGTATGCGATACTATTATATTTAGCAATTATCAATATCCAATCCCTATTTGGAATTTCCAAAGAATGGCTTGGCTTGCTCACCCCTTTTATTTTTGGTTTTGTAATCGCCTATCTACTCAATGGACCCTATGAATTCTATAGAAATAAGATTCTAGGTGGACTCCCACAAAAAGGTAGTTGGCAAAAGCTACGCAATCCTCTCGCTTTAATCTTCAGCTATATTTCACTAATATTTATTATCATTGTTATTTTCTCTATACTCATTCCTCAGCTTGCTCATAGTATAGATACTTTAGTTAAAGATATTCCAAAGCACTATAATTCGCTTAAGGAATTTACGGAGAATCTCGTCAAAGAGTATAATCTTTCTACCTATCTGTGGGATCAAGTAGAATCCTTCTGGAATAACTTTTCTCAGTTTATTATCGATTTCTTATACAATGCAATACCAAAAATTACTGATCTACTTATGGGTATTACCTCTAGTGTTTCTAACGTATTTATTGGTTTAATTGTTTCAATTTATCTATTAGGTAATAAAGAAAAGTTGCTTTTACAACTGAAAAAACTCATTGTCGCTTTCTTACCACAAAATATAGTAAAACGTGTACTTTATGTCTCTGATCTTACCAATAGAACTTTTACTGGATTTATTCAAGGGCAAATTACAGATGCTTTTATCTTAGGTACACTTTGTTTTATTGGAATGTCTATCTTTAGATTCCCATATGCACTTCTTGTAAGCGTTATTATTGGTCTAACAAATATGATTCCTATTGTAGGTCCGATATTTGGATGTATCCCCACCACATTTATCGTTCTAATGGCAAGTCCCACAGAGCCAATGCGTGCTCTATGGTTTATTGTACTCATTATTGTTCTTCAGCAAATTGACGGTAATATTATCTATCCTCGCGTAGTTGGTGGTTCTATAGGACTCTCTGGTCTCTGGGTACTCTTCGCAATCTTTGTTGGTGGTGGTAAATTCGGTCTCCTTGGAATGGTCCTCGGTGTACCAGCCTTCGCAGTAATCTATGCCCTCCTTCGAGAAAGTGTTAATCATAGAATAAGCCAAAAAAAGCTCTCTGAGATTTTACCCTTAGAAAAATCCAATACAAAAGACACCCAATAGGGTGTCTTTTGTTTATAGAGCAATACTAATGCCTAATTTTCTATCAATCTCCTGCATATCATCCTTGGCTACAGACCCAATACGATGTGAGAGTTTTTGCTTTGAAATCGTCTTGATTTGCTCACATAATACGATAGAGTCATATACTAAAAAATTATAATCATCTTTTTTAAGTAAATGATGTGTTGGCATATTTTTCTTTGTCTTTGAAGTTAATGGTACACATATCACTGTAGGTGAATAATAATTGCCGATATTGTTCTGTATAATTAATACAGGTCTACTACCTGCTTGTTCACTACCATCCCCTGCACCTAAATGGGCTTCATAAATCTCTCCACGCTTTGGATATATGTAATTCACCGATTGATTATCCATAAAAACTCCTCCTTTATATTGGTATTATTGCCAACATAAAGGCTTGTTAAACATAAAATATACGATTTAGCCAATTATATTTCTATTAAGGGTATTGGTGGTTACCCCTGTAATACTTTTATAATTAATTTTTACAATACAAAAAGGCTATAGCAGATGCTATAGCCTTTTTTATTATGAGCCACCCGGGGCTCGAACCCGGGACCACTTGATTAAAAGTCAAGTGCTCTACCAACTGAGCTAGTGACCCAAATTACCATATCTTTATCATAGTGCATGATAAATGCCCAGAGCCGGAATCGAACCAGCGACACGAGGATTTTCAGTCCTCTGCTCTACCGACTGAGCTATCTGGGCACACTTGCGGAGACAGGATTTGAACCTATGACCTTCGGGTTATGAGCCCGACGAGCTACCTAGCTGCTCCACTCCGCGTTATTCATTATATAAATAATGGAGGGAGAAGGATTCGAACCTTCGAAGCTATCGCAACAGATTTACAGTCTGCCCCCTTTGGCCGCTCGGGAATCCCTCCATATAAGCCGACGATCGGACTCGAACCGATAACCTGCTGATTACAAGTCAGCTGCTCTGCCAATTGAGCCACGTCGGCATATATTGCTAGTTTTATTCTATTTCGTGGCTCATATTGGCAGATGCTCTGCCCCTTAGACACTTTGTGTCTTCGTATGAATTGTACCACGCCGGTATATACCGCTAGTTTTAACACTAGTTATATGCTATTGTCTTGAAATAACATGGTCGCTATAGGGCTCGAACCTATGACCCCCTGCTTGTAAGGCAGGTGCTCTCCCAGCTGAGCTAAGCGACCATATTTGACAGTAACTTTGCAGTTACT
>JBOFPL010000006.1:0-7132 GCA_051659885.1 Cellulosilyticaceae bacterium | reverse complement strand
AAAATAAATTACACAGTAAATAAACTAGCTAGAAAGTATAAAGGTAAACGTGTGGAGGAGCTCACTCTAGCTGAGCATTCTATGCTAACCCATCAAGAAAAAATGGGTTATAAAATAAGAGAGCCATCAAGTATTAAGATTCAAAAATCTAGTTTAGAAATAACCAATAATGATAAAGGGGGGTAGAATAGATATTATAAGGTAAGGGTACATAAAGGCCACTCAACAAACTCATAGTTTCCCAAGGAATAAATGATGAGGAGCTATTTCAGAAGCCTAGAGGGATAGAGAATAGTAATGGTAAGCTAAGAGCTTAAAACGATCCAAGTGTAATGAAAAGCTAAGAAAATGCCTTAAGAGGAAGTGAGTTTAAATAGTTGGTATAGGACTTCCCATTATTCTAATAAAATAATAGAGACTGAAATAATGGGAGGGAACCCCATGATTAGAATAGGAGATTATGTTGTAAGAAAGTCTTACAATAGAGATATATTATTTAAAGTAACAGCCATTAGTGAGAAGGGGATTGTAAAATTAAAAGGGGTATCTTTTCGGATTGTCGCAGATGCACCAATGGAAGACATAGAACTAGCAGGAGGGATGAGGTTCACCAATCAAGAGAATAATGTTATGCAACAAGTTGAGCAGAATGTAAAAAGTATTTTAGCAGAACAAGAATTACAGAGTGTAGGGGGCCCTATATTAAAGAAAACAGGGAAGGTGCTTCATATTGATGGAGATGCGTTCTATCTTAATCTTTGTATGAAATACTATGAAGTTTTAAATGTAAATGCTGTCGGAGAAAATGTGTTGGAAGCGGCACAACCTAAGAAAGTCAAAGAGCTAATAGAGAAGCATAAACCAGATATACTGGTACTGACTGGACATGACTCACTCAATAAAAATTATACGAACTTGGAGGATATGAAAGAGTATAGAAATTCAGGAAATTTTGTAAATGCCGTTATAGAGGCAAGGACTATTAGGCCCACCACAGATCAACTCGTGATCTATGCAGGTGCGTGCCAATCTAATTTTGAGGCAATATTATCCGCGGGAGCCGATTATGCATCTTCACCTAATAGGGTACTTATACATGCATTAGATCCACCTTTTATAGTAGAGCGAATTGCACACTGGCCATTTCAAGAGATCCTCCCCATAGAGGAAGCCGTTAGATATACATTGACACAATTCAATGGAGTGGGCGGATTTGAAATTGTAGGCAGGGCGAGAAAAGGTGGACCAGTAGTCAGTAAGTCGGGAACTGGAAAACTACAAGAAAAAGGCAGGGATATTAACATAGATGAATTAACCAATGAACAAATTGAACATGAGCTAAATAAACCAATTTTCAGCGACGAATTGAGAAATTATTTAGGGAATAGTATGCCGTTTAGATGGAGATAAACGGTGGAGCAAAAGCATAGCCAAGATGCCAGGCTATGCTTTTTATTATTTTTCTTAAATAAGCATATTGAGTAGAAAAAAAGAATATATATGAAGTAGAAAAAGTTAGTCCAAATTTTAAGTGGTAGTCATATTTGAAGCTATTATACACATACATTTGTATATAGGTAGTAAGAAGAGGAGGAACCAAAAGATGTCAGTAGATTTGATAAAAACAAGAATAGACGTAAATGAAATGACTAAAAAAGAGGGTACACAAATTGTAAAAGAAAGAGATATGATTGTACCAGATGGCAAACCAGATATGCAAAGGGTACTTTACTTAGATGGTAAGGTCAATATGGATCAGGTAGATGTACAGCAAGATAGAGTGGTATATAAAGGGCAAGTAGATGTAACTGTACTTTATGTGGGAGATAATAACCGTAATGTCTATACAATGAAAGGTAGCATTCCTCTAGAAGATTTTATTATTGTAGAGGGAGTAGACCCAGACCAAAAAGTAGAGTTTGACTATAACATTGAACATATGCATTGGAATATTCTTAATGAAAGAAAGTTAAATGTTAAAGCAATCCTTGATATGGGAGCAGCAGCAACTAAAAGTAAAGAAGTAACGATGGTGACAGGAGTAGATGGCAGTGAGCCTATTCAAACAAGGATGGCAAATGTGGATATCATTAAACAAATGGCACCTAAGGAAGAAAAAATCATTGTAAAAGATGAGCTGACAGTAATGCAAGGCAAGCCAAGTATTGGTGAAATCTTAAAAATGAATACAGAAGTAAAAGAGGAACAAATTAAGCGTACAGATAATGAGTTACTTTTCAATGGTATTGTAGAAGTGACAACACTTTATAAATCTCAAGAAGATGATAACAGTATAGAAGTTATTAGACATAGAGTACCATTCGCAGGTAGTGCAGATGTTGTAAAAGGAGATACGGAAACAGCTTGGGAGTGTGAATTAGAAGTTAAACCTACACAAGTAGTTGTTAATCCTGATTATGATGGAGAAGATCGTATCATTGATATAGAAGCAATTGTAACTGCTAGATATAGTACATTTGATAAGATTAGTGAAACTGTTGTTGAAGATATTTATTGCCCAGGTAAAAAGGTAGAGACTAGAGGAAATGTTGAAGAATACATGACTTTAGCTAACCATACAGATGTAACGAGTGTAAAAAAAGATGTTATTCCACTACCAGATACAACACCTGAAAATAATGAGATCTTTGAAACCCAAATTAAAGCAATCATAGATGATAAAAATGTCCGTAATGACAAGCTGACAATTGAGGGGATGTTAGAGGTTAAAACAGCTTACACAAATAAAGAGGGAGTTAATCCGGTAGAAGTAAGCATGGCAATGATTCCATTCAGCCAGGAAATTCAAGTAGGGAAGATGGATAAAAAGCCTTACTTAGATGTTAAAGTGATTCCTAAGGACATTCAAGTATTAAATCAAGGCAAAGGAGAGGCATCTATTGAATACACATTGAATTATATTACGAATGTGTATACAAGAGGAGCTTTAGATATGCTAGAAGATGTAGCATTAGTAGATATGGATAAACAAGAAATTAACAGCTATCCAAGTATCACAGTTTATGTGGTGAAAAAAGGAGATAGCCTATGGGATGTAGCGAAGAAATTTAATACAACAGTTGAGGACATTGTTCAAATCAATGGTATTGAAGATCAAGGTGCATTACATGCAGGTCAAAAAATGATTATTCTTAAAAAAACTAAGTTTTAAGAGGAAGAGCACTGTATAAGTGCTCTTTTTGCATTTTGTATACAGGGAATACATTTATCGTTGACTGGCGGATTTAGTGGGGGTATAATGATACAAAAGAGTAGAAGGAGTTTCGAATGGATACGATTATATTAAGAGCTAAGGCAAAAATTAATTTAACATTAGATGTCGTAGGAAAGAGAGAGAATGGTTATCATGATCTGCGTATGATTATGCAAACAATCAATCTCTATGACACCATTAAAGTGAAAAAGACAAAAACTCCGGGGATTAGAATAGAGAATAATTTAGCCTGGCTACCGACAGATGAGAAGAATATAGCTTATAAAGCAGCACAACTCTTTTTGACAGAGACAGGCATTAACAGTGGTATCTATATTAGTATTTTTAAGCGTATCCCAGTTGCAGCAGGACTTGCAGGTGGAAGTAGTAATGCAGCAGCTGTGCTAATTGGTTTAAATAAAATATTTGAAACAGAATTAACAAAAAAACAACTGATGGAAATGGGACTCAAATTAGGAGCAGATGTACCTTTTTGTATTTTGAGAGGAACAGCATTGGCAGAAGGAATTGGTGAGGAGCTAACGGCATTACCGTCTTTACCATACACCCATGTATTGTTAGCTAAACCTAATGTGAGCGTTTCAACCGCAAGTGTTTATAAAGGCTTAGATATCAATAATATACAAAATCATCCTGATACGGATGAGGTCGTAGAAGCGATTAAATCGGGCAATAGAAATTTTGTCATTCATAATATGAAGAATGTATTAGAAGAAGTAACCATAAAGATGCATCCTCAAATACAAGCAATCAAAGAAGACATGCTAAAACAAGGGGCTATAGGAACGATGATGAGCGGTAGTGGTCCGACAGTTTTTGGTATCTTTGAGACAAGAGAAGCGTGTGTGAAAGCGGCAGATTATTTTAAACAAGAATGTGGCTTACGAGAGGTACATGTAACAAGTACGTATTGCCATGGTAAGAGAGAGGGGAAACATCGTGAGAGAAGAAAATTCAAATATGCGAATAAACGAGTATCTACCACTTAGAGATATTGTATTTCAGACATTAAGAAATGCAATCCTAACAGGAGAGTTAGAGCCAGGAGAAAGACTAATGGAAACTCAGTTAGGAGAAAAATTAGGGGTAAGTAGGACACCAATTAGAGAAGCAATTAGAAAGCTAGAGCTAGAAGGCCTAGTGGTAATGGTACCAAGAAAGGGTGCACAAGTTGCGCCATTTACAGAAAAAGATATCATCGATGTATTAGAAGTTAGGGCGGCATTAGAAGCATTGGCAGCGAGACTAGCATGCAAACGTATGGATGATAGGGCATTTCTAAGATTACAGCTCGCTATTACAGAGTATGAATATGCATTTAAAGATGGTGATATTGAAACAATGATTGAAAAAGATGTAGAGTTTCATGAAACCATGTTTAATGCGACTCAAAATGACCGCTTAATCCAGTTATTTAGTAGTATGAGAGAACAGATTCAAAGGTATCGTGTGACTTACTTTAAAAATGTAACTGAGAGTGAACGTGTGCTATCAGAACACTTAGCATTACTTGATGCACTCAAAGCGAGAGATGAAGAGTTAGCGGCAGGGCTTGCTACAGAACATATTCATACACAATGTCATTCTATTATGCAGTTTATTAAAAATAAGAATAAATAGATCAGATAAGACCTTCATTGAGGGGTCTTATTTTTTTGTGTAAAAAGTTTATAGAAAATTTAAAAATATTAAAGTTTTAATATTGTGTTTAAAGTTTAAAAATGATAGAATAAATTAAAATTAAGTAACAAAATAAAAAAAGTAAACAAAAGTTAGCTCTATAGGGGGAGATTAATGAATACGCAGAAACTAATAGGCTATGTGGGGACACAAGATTTAGGTAAAGTTACTGAAGCGGATGCACGAGGATTAGATATCATTAATATAGCTTTTGGGCATGTAAAAGCCAATGAAGTAGTTTGGGAAGCAGGCTATGCAGAGGAAGAAAAAATAAAAGCAGCCTTAAAAAGATTAAAAGCCCTAAACCCCGAACTTAAAGTCTTATTATCAATAGGAGGCTGGAGTGCTGGAGGATTTTCAGAGGCAGCTGCTACGCAAACAACAAGGGCATTATTTACACAGACTGCACTAGAGGTGATGAATCACTTTGAGTTAGATGGATTAGATTTGGATTGGGAGTATCCTTCTTTTTCAGTAGCGGGCATCAAAGGATGCCAAGCAGACAAAAATAACTTTACAGAACTCCTTAAAGGATTAAGGGAAGCATTTAATCAGCTAAAGGATAAGGACTATATGCTGACTATTGCAGCAGGTGGTGGAGCGTATTATCTGAGAGGGGTAGAGATACAAAAAGTAGTTGAGTATTTAGATTATGTACAGCTGATGACTTATGACTTAAGAGGAGGCTTTCAGGTGCTTACAGGGCATCATACAAGTTTGTATGAAGCAGAGGTAGATCTATTTGAAGGAAGTGTAGATACAGCGGTTAAAGTATTCCATGAAGCGGGAGTACCTTTAGAGAAATTAGTGATAGGAGCTGCTTTTTATAGCCGTATGTGGAAAGGGGTACCTGATGTAGACCATGGGTTGATTCAAATGGCTCAGACTGTAGGGACTTATGGTCCTGACTATGGCACACTGATAAAAGAGTATATTGATCAAAATGGGTACATAAGGTATTGGGATGATGTAGCCAAGGCACCTTACCTATTTGATGGAGAAACTTTTATTAGTTATGATGATGAGGCATCTATAGGAGAAAAAATACAGTATATGAAGCATAAGGGACTAGCGGGAATTATGTACTGGGAATATAAATGTGATACCACTCAAACATTGACAGCATGGATGGCTCAACAAATAAAAAATTAGTATAAAGTGAGGCGTATGAAGATGGGGAATCAATGGTTTGAAAATGCTAAACTAGGAATTTTTATTCATTATGGTATTTATGCTGTAAAAGGAATTGCGGAGTCTTGGTCTTTTTATAACGGAAGAATTTCACATGAAGAATATATGAGTCAGTTAGAAGGGTTTACAGCTAAGCATTTTGATGCAGAGCATTGGGCAGATTTGATAGAGAAGGCAGGGGCTAAATATGCTGTTTTGACTTCGAAACATCATGATGGGGTTGCTTTATTTGATACAAAGTATAGTGACTTAAGTGTAGTAAAAAAGTCTCCAGCTAAGAGAGATATTGTAAAAGAATTTAATGCAGCCATTCAAAAAAGAGGGATCCGAACAGGGGTGTATTATTCATTGATTGACTGGTCACATCCAGATTATCCAAGTGTATATAGTGGGGGAAATGTACCAAGTGATCTAAGTACAGTAAATCGCTTTTCATCTCCAACAGATGGTGTGCAAGATGAAGAAAAGTGGCAAAAATTCTTAGAGTTCAATAATAATCAATTAGGAGAATTATTGACTCAATATGGACCAGTAGACTTACTTTGGTTTGATGGAGACTGGGAAAGAAGTGCAGAGCAGTGGGGACTGCCAGATTTTAAAGATTACCTAAGGAGCTTTAATCCGGACATTTTAATCAACTCTCGCTTAACAGGGTATGGAGACTATAAAACACCTGAGCAAGGGTTACCAATTACACGCCCAGAGGGAATGTGGGAATTCTGTACGACGATTAATACATCTTGGGGATATGTACCGACGGACAATAAATACAAAACTTTAAAACAGATTATAAGAATGTTCTGCGATTGTATCAGCATGGGAGGTAATATGCTCCTTGATATAGGTCCGATGGAAGATGGAACCATTGATCCAAGACAAGAAGCTACTCTTCTAGGGATTGGTAAATGGATTAGAGATAATGAAGAAGCAATCTATGAGACAAGAGAAGGGATCATGACAAGATATTATGCAGGGGGAAGTACCCTTTCACAAGATAAAAAGACATTATATCTCTTTGTATATGAT
>JBOFPL010000005.1:0-4645 GCA_051659885.1 Cellulosilyticaceae bacterium | reverse complement strand
TTATTACAAGAATATACGAGATCTCCACAGACAATCATTATTTCTACACACCAAATAGAGGAAATGGAAAATTTATTAGAGCAAGTGATTATCTTAAACGAAGGCGGCATTATTTTGGATGATTCTTTAGAATGTATTAAAGAAAAAGCCTATTACTTAACCGGAAGAGAAGAACACCTAGAAAAATTAGAGAGTTTAAAAGGAAAAAGTCCGAAACAAAAATTCGGTAAAATGAGAACCTATGCTTGTTATGGTAGATTAAATAAACAAGAGCTTAACTATATAGAAAGTCATGACATAGAGTATAGGCCTATGGAATTACAAAAATTATTTATAGAACTTACAAAAGGAAAGGAGTTTAGTTATGAAAGAAATTAAACTATATTTAAAGTTATTTTATGAAATGAACTATAAATTTATAGGACTGTACCTAGCTATATTAGCACTGGTAGGCGTACTGGTAACCGGTATACAATTTTTAGTCTTTATGAAGGAAGGAAGTTATACACCTGAAGTAGGGGATTTTCAAATGATTTTTCCAATGCTAGTCTGTATTTTCTTTGTAGGAGTAGGTTATATTTACAAACAATTTGAAACGGCAATGCATATTCGTGCAGATAGAAAATCAGCATTAATTGCACTAGGAATCATAGCAACACTTTCAAGCATAGCTTTTGGAATAGGACATTATTTAATTTGTAATTTTGTACAATACACATCTTTCAAAATAGCAGGATTAGAATCTAATACACTTGTATTAGACATGACGATCTATCAAACCGTTATTATAAATTTCTTATGTATTATGGGTGGAACACTAGTAGGTGCATTATACAACAGATTAAGTTTGGAAAAATTTATTCCACTAATGATTACACTGAGCTGCATACTATTACTGATACCAGGATGGATCATTATCCAAGATATAAGCCTATTAGAACGAGCTTTAATCTGGCTTTGGAACCACCCAAGCACCATGCTTTTAACAGGAATTATTTGTTATCTTTCTACTTATCTTCTACTTCGAAAAACAACATTTAAAAATTATAACAATAATAACCTTCAAAGCAACAAGCTTCAATTGGGAAAAATAAGGATAGGAAAAATGTAAATGATATAATAATACTGGGGGAATTGATGTAGTTATCTAAAATTTGAATAGCATAGTAAGAGAAAGGCGTATATTTTTTGTTTCTCAAATTGCGGAGTGAGAAACAAAAAATATACGCCTTTCTCTTGCGGAAAAATTATTCAAAGTTTAATCCCCTCAAAAATCATCTACATCTACTTCTTCGCCGTATCTTACTGTATTGATACTTGCAAAGCCATCATGTTTATCGGTATCTTCAATAAAAGTACCATCATTAGGAATAGGAGAAGGTCCTGTACTCTTTAATTCAGTGTTCATTAATACAGGAAGATGTGTAATTGGCTCACCCGTTGTTTTTTGCTTTTTCATAAAATCACCTACTTTATTTTTATTTAATTAGTTTTACCATTTATACTATATTTACTAAGGAAAGTTATGACTTAGCATCTTTTGTACATTTTGTAACCTTATGGGGAATTAAAAAAATAGACATATTTTAATTTGAAAATGCTAAATCTAATATTACTATCCTAAGTAAAGTAAATTGAATGAAGGATAGTGATTTAAGAAATTAATCAAATGATAAACATATAAAGTAAGAAAACTCGATAGAAACTCAGGTTGATGAGGGAAAAATAGTTAGATGTAGCTCACACACACAAGAGAATTTGTATTCCATTAAGCACACAGACAATAAGCATAGGGGGAAGGTTTAAAACCTTCATAAAAGGATAATTACTAAGAAATTAGGCAATTATCCTTTTTGTAGTTATGAATCTTTTGGGGCATAAACTTGCTAAATACTAAATATAATATTAAACTATAAGCAAAAGAAAGTGAAATTCAAAGGAGGTTAGACTATGCTAGCTAAGGATAAGATAAAAAAAGTGCTTTCAGTAGCGCTTAGTACAGGTGGGGACTTCGCAGAGGTTTTTGTAGAAGAAACATTTAAAAATAATATTGCATTAACATCAGGGAAGGTAGAAAGTCTAGTAGGTGGAAAAGATTATGGTATAGGTATTCGTATTTTTAAAGGGCTAAAAAGTATGTATGCTTATACGAATGATGATAGTCTAAAGGGATTAGTACATACAGCACAAAAAGCAGCAGATGCTTTGGGATGCGCCAAAGAGGGAGAACATATTAACCTCAATTTAATTGAAAGCATTCCAGTTAATATTCATCCAGTTTTATATGTACCAAGTACGATAGAAGCAAGTAAAAAAATTGAAAAGATGAAAGAAGCCTATAGAGGTGCAAAAGAGTATAGTAATGAAATTGTACAAGTCAGTGTATCATTAGGAGAAGTAGATCAGAAAGTGTTAATTGCCAATAGTAACGGACTTTACACCACAGATAGGAGAATTAGAACAAGAATTGCCGTACAGGCAATTGCATCTAATGGAACAGATAATCAAACGGGTGGTAGAAGTCCAGGTGCCAAAGTTGGATTTGAACTGCTTGAAGGATTAGACTTATATAAATTAGGCCAAGAAGCAGCTCAAAGTGCTGTAACGATGTTACATGCAGATTACTGCCCAGCAGGGCGTATGCCAGTAGCTATAGAAAATGGATTTGGTGGAGTTATCTTCCATGAAGCTTGTGGACACTCTTTAGAGGCGACTTCTGTAGCAAAAGGAAATTCTATTTTTGCAGGTAAGCTGGGAGAACAAATTGCTAACGTAAAAGTAACCGCTATAGATGATGGAACGATTGCCAATGCTTGGGGATCAATTAATATTGATGATGAGGGAAATCCGGGAAGAAAGAATATCTTAATTGATAAAGGAATCCTTAAATCTTATATGATAGATACGTTTAATGGTAGACGTATGGGAATGGAAAGTACAGGAAGTGGTAGAAGAGAATCTTACCGTTTTGCACCGACTTCACGTATGACTAATACATACATTGCAAATGGTGAAGATAATAATGAATCTATTATTAAGTCTATATCAAATGGACTTTATGCAAAACAAATGGGTGGGGGATCTGTAAATCCATTAACTGGGGATTTTAATTTTGCAGTATTAGAAGGTTATCTGATTAAAGATGGTGTAATTGATAAGCCAGTAAGAGGAGCAAGTTTGATTGGTAATGGAAAAGATATTTTAATGGATATCGATATGGTAGGAACTAATTTAGAACAAGCACAAGGTGTATGTGGTTCAAGTAGTGGATGGGTACCAACAAATGTAGGGCAACCATTATTAAGAGTTAAAGAAATTACAGTAGGTGGAAGATAAGGAGGGATACTATGGATAATCAACTTTTATTTGAAAGAGCAAAAAAAGCAGGATTTGAAGCATGTGAGATATATTATGTAAATAAATCAGATACAACTGTAATGGTAAGTGATGGTGAAGTGGAAAGTCATGAGATAAGTAGTAATCAAGCTATTTGTTTCAGAGGAATTATAGCAGGCAAGATGGGATATGCTTATACAGAAAAAATAGATGAAGATGCAATAGAGATACTCATTACAACTGCAAAAGAATGTGCACTTTTAGTGGAGCAAGAGGATAAAGAGTTTATTTATAATGGAGCAGGTGAGTATGAAGTAATTAATAATTATGATGAAGCAATACTACAATTAGATACCAATACACATATTGATATGGCATTAGCATTAGAGAAGAAAGCAGAAGAAGTAGGTACAGAACTTGAAAAAATAGCTGAGTGTGCTTTAGGTGTAGGAACTACACAGGTAATGATTGAAAACTCACAAGGCATGAAGGTGGAAAATAAACAAACCTATATTAGCGCATATGTAGAACCAGTGGCAAAAGATGGAGAAGCCGTAGTCAATGGGGGAGAAATGAAAACTTCTATAAAATTAGAGGGGTTAAATCTAGATGAACTAGCAAAAGAAGCTGTTAGAAAAACACTTCGTAAAGTAGATGCTCATTCTATTCCTTCAGGTAAATACAAGGTAGTATTTGAAAACGATATGATGAGTACTCTTTTGAGAGTAATGCAATCTTCATTTTTTGCAGATGTGATGCAGGATGGCAAATCGCTACTTAAAGGAAAGATCGGAGAAGTAATCGCTTCTAGTAAGGTGAATCTTATTGATAATCCGTATTTAATAGGGGCATTAGGTAGTAGAGGATTTGATGATGAAGGAGTGCCTACTCAGTCTAAGCATCTTATTAGGGAAGGTAAATTTTTAGGGTTTTTACATAATCTAAAAACAGCTTATAAAGAAGGTGTAGAAACAACTGGAAATGCAAGTAAAGGAAGTATCGCAGCACCTGTAAAAGTAGATTCAACGAATCTTTATTTAGAAGCAGGAACAATGAGTTTAGAAGAGTTATTAGAGCAAGCACAAGAGGGCTTATATATTACAAATTTAGAAGGTGTGCATGCAGGTGCTAACTCTATTACTGGAGATTTTTCTTTAGCAGCAAGAGGACTACTTATTGAAAAGGGAAAATTAACATCAGGTGTTAAACAAATTACAATAGCAGGTAACTTCTTTGAGTTACTGAAAAATATTGAAGAGGTAGGAAGTGATTTAAACCTAAAAGGTAGTATAGGAAGTCCTTCTATCTT
>JBOFPL010000004.1:0-22073 GCA_051659885.1 Cellulosilyticaceae bacterium | reverse complement strand
AGACCTACACCGTTATTTTTAGCATCAAAAGTAAGTGTTTGCCCACCTGGGAAAGAACCATTAAGCTCTGACTGAATCATATCAAAAGCAGCATTATCAATTTTCTTAACAGCAGAAGTCAGTACAACTGATTTGCCTTCAGTATAGATACCTTCAGAATATTGGTCTACGTCTACACCAACAACCCAAACATTGTCACCCTTAGAAGCACGTTCTACAGCTTCTGTAATCACTCCGATTCCTACATCACCAGCGGCACAGAAGATGGTTTGAACACCTTTGTCATACATTTGAGCGGCGATTTGTTGACCAGCAGGAACATTATCAAAAGATCCTTGGTAAACAGCATTTGAATCAGAAAGCGTTACATTTGTATCAAGATTCGTATTGGCATAGTTAATCCCTTGTTCAAAACCAGTGTGGAAACGAACGATAGAAGGAATTTCCATCCCTCCTAGGAAACCAACATCACCTGTTTTTTGTTCAAGAGCTGTAGCAACCCCGGCTAAGAAACCAGCTTCATGTTCCGCAAATGAAATAGAAACAGTATTTTCTGCTACAGTCGTTGTTGTTCCATCATTTGGTACACCATCAAGAATAACAAATTTAGCATCTGGATATTTAGTTTGAGCATTGAAGATAGCTGTTTCAAACTTAAATCCTGGAGTAACGATGAATTTGTAACCTGCATCATATAGGTTAGTAATTTCTTTTAAATAATCTGTCTCAGTAGTGCCGGCAGGCTTAAGGTAATTGGTGCTTATATTTAATTCAGTTTCAGCACGTTTGATTCCTTCCCAAGTACCTTGGTTGTAAGACTTGTCTTCGATTGTACCAGAGTTAGTTACCATACCTACTTGTAAAGAAGTAGAAGTAGAATCACTAGAACCACAACCTACTAATGCAAGTGTAGAAACTACACCACAAAGCAATAAACTTAATAATCTTTTCTTCATAATTGTGTCACCTCATGTTGTCTATTATCTTAAAGCATCATACACGAAAAACAAAAGGATTTCAATAGATAATGAGCTCAAGGAATAAGAATATATTTTCTGATAAAAACAACAGGAAAGGAGCTCCACTTTACAGTTTATAGTTTGTTTGATATAATTTAAAAAGTTGTAATAAGTACGTAATAAATTTGGACTAGAATTAAAATAACTTAATTATGGAAGAAAAGGTATTTCGATGATGAAAATAGTTGAACATATAAAAGAAAAGAAAAAACAATATATGATAGGAATGGGTATAGGTGTAGTTAGTGTTACACTTTTATGGTTAGGCATTAGAGACAATTCATTTGCTGTTTCGGTAGATGGACAGGTAGTAACTGTTGTTAAGACCAAAGAAGAAGCTATAGTAGCCTATGAGTCATTGGTAGAAATGATTAAAAAAGAAAAAGGTGTAGATATTGCAGTGAAAGAAGAAATTGGTGTAGAGCCAGTGCATAGCAAGCCTTCAGAGATTAAACAAGGAGAAGATGTACTGGATTCTTTGAAAAAAGCTATTAGCTATGGGGTGGAAGCATATGAAATTATAGTAGATGGACAGTCCCAAGCAGTTGTTGAAAGTGAAGAAGTAGCTTTGGAAATTCTAGCTGAGATTGCAAAGAGCCATCTAGCAGAGGGAGCAGAGGTTGTATTGGATAGTAAAAATATAATACTTCCTACATCAGAAAAAGAAGATACAGCTTCGGTAGAGGATGCAGAAAAATCAGAAGAAGTAGTAGATCAACAAAAAGGTGAAAGACCAGACGTGATACAAGGTGAGCAAAAAGAAAGTATCACAACACAGGTACCTACTGTACTTGGAAATAATGAGGTTAATGCTAATCAAACAACATCTACCGAGTGTGAAACAACATTAGTTTTAAAAGAAGATAATAAAGAAGTAATCCAGTTGCCAGATGCATTGCCAAAAGAAGAAATTAAAAATGAGATTAAAGTAGAGTCAGTAGAACTTAGTCAAGCAAAAAAAGAAGAAGAACCTAAAGAAGGACAGAAAATTCTTCGTGAACTAAAAGGATTTGACTTTAATGAAGAAGTGACTATAAAAAATAGCTATGTACAAGAAGAAGAAATATTAACTAAAGAAGAAGGTGTAAGCACACTTTTAGGCAATACAGAAGAGATTGTAGAGTATGAACTAAAAGAAGGTGATAATATATGGGACATTGCAGTAAAACATAGCACAACAATGGATCATATTTTAGAGATAAATCCTCAAATCATTGATGAAAAAAGAATGCAAATAGGTGAGAAGATTAAATTAGAAGTACCAGAGCCTATTTTATCGATTTCAACAGTTGAACAAGCGATTTTTAAAGAACTTATTCCAGTAGAAATTGAATACGTAGAGTTCTCTGATTTATATAAAGATGAGACTAAAGTATATCAAGAAGGTCATGATGGGTATAAGGAAATTACAGTTAATGTACATAAGATAAATGGTAAAGAGGTAAGTAGAGATCTTATCTCAGAAAAAGTATTAAAAGAACCAAAGATTAGAGTAATGGCTTATGGAACAAAAGAAAAACCAAAACCAAAGCCAACTCAAAATAATAATAATAGTAACAGTAGCAGTAGTAATAAAGGAAATAGTTCAGTTAAACCAAGTAACTCAGGACAATTTATGCATCCTTTAAATGGTGCAGGACGTATCTCTTCTCAGTATGGTTCAAGATGGGGGAGCTATCATAGAGGGATAGATATTGCAGCACCAGCTGGAACACCAGTATATGCCTCAGCATCTGGAACAGTAGTATACTCAGGATATAATAATGGTGGATATGGTAAGATGATTATTATAGATCATGGAAATGGGTACAAAACTTACTATGCTCACAATAGTAGTCTTTATGTGCAAGTAGGACAAAAAGTTTCTAAAGGACAAAATATAGCAGGTGTAGGAAGTACTGGGAATTCTACAGGAAATCATGTGCATTTTGAACTTAGAAAAAATGATAATCCTATTAATCCATACAACTATATTTATTAAATTAATTTAGCTCAAGCTAATTTTATAGCTTGAGCTTTTTTGTAGAAAAATTTTGTTATATCAGTTAAAATAAGGAAGATAAAAGGAGGCGATAACATGGAAAAAATAATTAATGTAGGAATTATTGGTGCGGGTAAGATTGCGAACAAATTTGCTGAGGGAATCCAAGCAGTGCCCGATGCTAGACTCTATGCAATAGCAGCTAGAGAGATAGAAAGAGCAAGGGAATTTGCAAGTATTTATGGTGCAGAAAAAGCGTATGGTAGTTATGAAGAAATGTTGGCAGATGAACAATTAGATTTAGTTTATATTAGTACGCCTAATGCATTACATTATGAGCATGCTTTACTATGCATTGAAGCTAAGAAAAATATAATATGTGAAAAACCTTTTACATCTAATGCAAGAGAACTTAGAGACGTGATAGAAGCGGCTAAAGCACAAGATATATTTTTGATGGAAGCGATGTGGACCAGATATTTTCCTGTTATTAAGCAAGTCAGAGCGCTTGTTGAAGAGGGAAAGATAGGGAAGCTTAAACATGTTCAAGCTGATTTTGGATTTTGTGCAATGCAAAAAAGTGGCATTAAATTTGATAAAAATTTAGCTGGAGGAGCTTTGATGGATGTAGGGATTTATCCTATATCATTAGCGTCTATGTTATTTCAGGAGCAACCAAAAGTGATTAAGACATTAGCTAAAATAGGAGAATCTGGGATTGATGAACAAACAAGTGTCGTTTTTGAATATTCGGATGGGGCTCAGGCGTTACTGAACTGTGCAATTACGCTAGAGACACCGAGAAATGCATATATTATAGGTGAAAAAGGGCATATTCACATACCTAATCCTTGGTTTGCTACCAAGGCAATTATTAAATTAAATGGTGAGGAAGCCTATGAAATAAATCATGAAGATGTGAAAAATGGCTATCATTTTGAGCTAGAGGAAGCCATTAGTTGTATTGGGTTAGGTAAAAAAGAAAGTAGCTTAATGACATTAGCAGAGAGTTTAGAGATTATGGAAACATTAGATAGAGTAAGAGTAGATATGGGATTACAATTTCCAGCTGATTGTTAGAGAAGAAGCTCATTCCTTAGGGGAATGAGCTTTTATGTTGTTATAAAATATTATACTATGGTATAATTAAAACAATTAAGATGTTTTAAAATGTAGATTATAAAAGAAATAGGGGAAAAGATGAAAAAAATTGCAGCAAATATAAATTATCAAAGGTTGATAGAGGATAAAGGGTATATCATCCATTTGTGTAATATGGCGCATGCAAAAGAAATTAATGAAGCAAAAGCTTTTTTAAAAGAAATAATGAAATTTACCGAACAAAACCGTTTAGTAATAGAGAAAGCTTGGGCCATACATACATTAGGTTGGATTTATTTGAATGAATTTAAGTTTGAAAAAGTGATAGAAAACCATTTAAGAGCACAAGAAATTTTTGCTAAACATGCTCAAATAAAAGGAATTATTTCTACATACAATGGGTTAATGGCAGCGTATGCAACGCAAGAATTATGGGATTTGGGAATTGAATGGGGGATTAAGGCAATAGAGTTGGCAAGACAACATAAAGATTATAGAGCCTTAGCTGCCTTATTAATTAATATAGTAGAGCTTTATTTGAAGCTTGATCAATGCGATAAAGCAGAAGAAATTATGAATCAAATAAAAGAAATTGATTATTCATTAGATAAATTCAATGAAATATGTAAACACCTGATTTATGCAAAGTGTGAAATAAGAGTAGGTAAAGTAGAGGAAAGTTTAGAAGATATACAAAGAGCCTATGAGTTGGCAAATGAATATGGAAAAACTAAATTAAGTGAAATTTATAATGTAATGGGTCAAATTAAAATTAAGAAAAATGATTATATAGCAGCTAAAAAATATTTTAAAAAAGGTATTGAGACAGCTAAACAATATAATCAAGTAGGTAATATTTTAGATAATAAATTAGAGTGGGCAAAGCTTGATATTGTAGAGCGTAATTATGATGAAGCCATTCAAAAATTACATTTAGCAAAGGATAAGCTGGATGGTTATCAATTCACACAAAAAACAAAGGAAATTTATTGGGCTTTGAGTAGAGCATATAAAGGGAAAGGGGATGTAGAAGCTGCATTAGAATATTTAGAAAAGTATCTAGAGATAGAGGAAGTTTTAGATAAGGAAAAGAATAGAAAATGGGTTAAACAACTAGATTTTCAAAAAATAGAAACAGAAGTTGAGATTTACAAAGTATTATATGACCAAGTATCGGAGTTGTCAGAAATAGGGCAGAGGCTGACCGCTACCTTGAGTACTAGACAGATAGTAGATGTATTTATTGAGGAAATAAAAAAATTAATTCAGGCAGATTGCTTTGAATTAGCAACCTATGATGAAATGAATAAAAAAATTGAGTATCATATTTATACGGAAAAAAACAATAAAATAAAAATAGAAAATGAAGTATTGCTACCAATGTTTTGGAAAAGATGTATAGAAGAGAAATCAGACTTGATGATTAATGATATAGAAGGTGAATGCTTTAGGAGTTTGGAAAATAACGAAGAAGACTTAAGTAAAAGTATAAAAGAGCCGAAAAATAATAAAGAATTACAATTTAAGTCACAGATTATTGTACCTTTGTTAAATAGAGATAAAGTTATAGGCATTTTAAGTGCTAAAAAGTATGAAACAAATGCATATGAGTTTAGAGATTTAAATACATTGAAAATTTTGGGATCTTATGTAGCTATAGCGCTAGTCAACGCTAAGCTTTTTAAACAAGTTAAGTATACAGCGGCACATGATGCTTTAACTAAAATTTTAAATAGAAGAGAAATTCTTAGAAAAGGTGAAGCGCTTTACCAAAAGGCTTTAGAACAAAAAGAATTACTAGGAATTATTATGATTGATGTAGATGAATTTAAACAAATTAATGATACCTATGGGCATCATGCGGGTGATCAAGTTTTGAAGAAAATATCTGAGGTATTAAAACATTCTGTTAGGGAAAATGATTTAGTAGGAAGATATGGTGGAGAAGAATTCTTGGTGGTGTTACCTGGTATAGGAGCAAGCGAAGTGAAGAAAATTGCAGAGAGAATTAGAATTAATGTAAAAGAAAAATTGCAGTTTAATCAAGAAATAAAAACAACAGTTAGCCTAGGGGTGACGCAAATAGATAAAGGGATAAAATGCTTTGAAGAAATAGTAAAAAAAGCAGATCAAGCACTTTATGAGGCAAAAGAAACAGGTAAAAATAAAGTAGTTGTTTATGAAGCAAGATAGTGATTGAGCTGTAGTGAAAAAACTACAGCTTTATTTATATTATAAAAACAATAAATATAGACAAAATGCAATATTATTTCATATAATAAAAATAAGACACAATAAACATCAACCAGAGTATGTGAGGAAAATATGAATGAATAAAGAGAATAAATTAGATGTAGTCATAGAAAATATACCATTTGGTGTATGTTTAAGAGACTTAGAGGGGAAAATTCTTCATTATAACAAACAATTTTTGGAGCTTTTTGATATAAAAGATCGAGAGATCTATAAAAGTAACATAGAAGATATAGTAACTAGAGAATACATAAACTATATGGATGAAATAGAACATGAAATGATACAAAAGAAAAAACATATAGTAAGTGAATATGTGATGGACACTTTGAAAGGTAAAAAGATATTAGAAGTTAACAAGGCACCTATTATAGATTTATCAAATCAAGTTATTGGTATGATTACATTATTTAGAGATGTGACGGATACCAGAAGCAAAGAGAAAGAAGTAACAAAGTTAGCGTATACAGATTGGCTCACCAATTTATTTAATCGTAGAGGACTATATAGTTATATTGAATGTGAACGACGGAAAGCCCATTTTGGTTTAACCGTTATGTTTATAGACTTAGATAATTTTAAAAGGCTTAATGATAGTTGTGGGCATTATTATGGTGATGAAGCATTAGTGTGTTTAGCCAATAAATTAAAAAGTACCTGCACAGATGCTTTTATCGCACGTGTAGGTGGGGATGAGTTTGTCGTTGTTTGGAAAAACTTAAATAATAGAGAGACAATTGAGCAAAGGGCAGATCAACTTTTAAATGTTATGCAGACAGAATTTTGTACAAAAGATAAACTAAGTATTGTTTCGGCAAGCATAGGTATTGTGCAAGGACATACTGAAGAAGATGATATTAATAGCTTATTAGTAAAGGGTGACTTAGCCCTTTATAAGGCTAAGGAAAAAGGAAAAAATCAATATGTCTTTTATACAGATCAGTTGGAGCAAGAGAGAATTTTAAGATTGCAAATAGAAGAAGATTTGCAAGAAATCATCAAAAAAAATGAAATTATGCTGTATTACCAACCTCAATATAATATAAAGGGTAAACTTAAGGCATTTGAAGCTTTATTTAGGTGGAATAATGAAAAGTATACGCATATGCCGATTGTAGAAGTTATTAAGATTATAGAAGAAAGTAATTTAATAGATGTAATAGGAGATTGTATTATTAGAGAGGCATGTCAATTTGCTAAACAGATTAATGAGAATAGAACAGATAAGATATTGGTTTTTGTTAACTTGTCAGCTATGCAAATTATGAATCCAGGATTTATTAAAAGAATAGATATGATCTTAAAAGAAGTGGGTGTATTACCCACATGTATTGGTATTGAGATTACCGAAAGTATTTTACTAGAAGATGTAGAGTTAAGTATTGAAAAAATACAAAAATTAAGAGATAGGGGAATTAGTATTGCCTTAGATGATTTTGGGGCAGGGTGTTCTTCGTTTAATTATCTTGTGCAATTGCCTTTATCACAAGTAAAGATAGATCAAAGCTTTGTTAGGCAAATTGGAGAATCCAAACAATATAATAAATTAGTTAAACTTATGATAGATGGGGCACATTCTTTGGACTTACCTGTAGTTGCAGAGGGTGTAGAGTCAGAGGAAGAATTTGAATTATTAAAGCAGATGAACATTGATTACTTGCAGGGTTATCTTTTTTCTAGACCATTACCAGAAAAAGAAGCCATTCAGCTTACAAAAAATATTAAGAGAGTAGTGAGATAAAACTTACTACTCTTTTTTTGTGGTTTTAATGATAAAAATAAATAAATGAAAAAATATAATATTAGATATTGATAATTATTATCAACTATGATATACTCATTTCAAGTTAAAGAAATGAAAGAAAAGAGAGAGATGATGAAAAAAACTATACCTATTCTTATATTATTAAGTTTATCAATAGTTTCTATATTTATAGGAGTAAGTGATATAACACTTATAGATGTTCTAAACTTAGATATGGAAAAAATACATATTGTATTGATTAGTCGTATACCAAGATTGATGAGTGTTATTTTGACTGGATTTGGGATGAGTATCTGTGGGTTAATTATGCAGCAGATTAGTATGAATAAATTTGTGTCACCTACGACAGGAGCAACGTTGGATTCGGCGAAGCTTGGGTTACTTCTTTCCATGATTGTAGTACCAACCGCAAGTATTTTTATGAAAACACTATTTGCCTTTACATTTTCATTACTAGGGACATTTATGTTTATGGGAATCCTAAAGAAAATTAAAGCGAAGGGATCAGTATATATTCCTCTAGTAGGATTAATGTTTGGAAACTTGATAGGAGCCTTTACGAGCTTCTTATCCTACAGTTTTAATCTAGGACAAACAGCTAATGCGTGGTTATATGGAAAGTTTTCTTTAGTGGTAAGTGGAAGCTATGAATTAATTTACTTAGTTATTCCGTTTATTATCATTGCTTTTATTTATGCGAAGAAATTTACCTTGGCTGGATTGGGAGAAGATTTTTCTTCGAATCTAGGGCTTAATTATAAACGTGTAGTTAATATAGGACTAGTGATCGTAGCTTTAGTATCAGCAATTATTGTTTTGATTTCGGGAAGCATTCCTTTTATAGGGCTCATTGTACCCAATATTGTGGCAATCTATAAAGGAGATCATTTAGAAAAGAATATTTTTATGACAGGTATTGTAGGTGCAATTTTCTTATTGGTATGTGATATCTTTGGACGAATAATGATATTCCCTTATGAAATACCTATCGGATTAACAGTAGGTATTTTAGGAAGTGCTATCTTCTTAGGATTACTAATAAGGAGAAGAAAATATGAAGGATAAAAAGAAATTAATAATATTAACCATAATCATTGTGATAGCCTCGGCATTATTTATAGGCATGGGGTTAACGCCAAAAAACTGGGAGTATTTTTTATCAAGAAGAATTCCTAAAGTAGTAGCTATGCTACTAACTGGAGCGAGTATTGCTTTTTCATCTATTGTGTTCCAGACCATTACACATAATAGAATACTTACACCTAATGTGCTAGGGTTAGACTCAGTTTATGTTTTTATCCAAACTTTAATAGTCTTTGTATTTGGAAGTATAAGTGGATTTAGAGCAGGAACAACGGGGAACTTTATTGCAACTTTACTGATTATGATAGGATTTAGTATGGTATTTTATCGTGTGCTTTTTAAGAGAGAGATGCAAAATATCATGTTTTTAGTTTTACTGGGTATGGTGATGGGAACTTTCTTTAGCAGCTTGTCTGATGGTATGCAGTTTTTGATGGATCCTAATGAATTTCTCAATTTACAAGATAGCATGTTTGCAAGTTTTAATAGCATTAAAACAGGATTGATTTTACCAGCTACGGCTATCCTTGTATTAGCAATAGTTTATATTGGAAAAGATATTAAATTATTAGATGCACTAAGTTTAGGAAGAGAACAGGCTATTAACTTAGGTGTAGATTATGATCAAGTGGTAAAAAAAATGTTGGTAGCTATTGCTGTAATGGTATCTGTTTCTACAGCGCTAGTAGGCCCGATTACTTTCTTGGGTATTTTGGTTTCCAATTTAGCAAGACAGATGATCAAAAGTTATAAGCATAGTTATTTAATTACGGGGGCAGTACTTATCAGTATGGCTGCATTGATTGTTGGTCAGTTCCTAATAGAAAGAGTACTAGGTTATGATATTATGCTCAGCATGATTATTAATTTAGTAGGGGGAATATACTTCCTGTACTTATTGTTGAAGGAGAATAAATTATGATAGAAGTCAAAAATATATCTAAATCATATGGTAATAAAAAAGTAGTAGATGATATCTCTTTTACCATTCCTAAAAGAAGTATTACTTCTTTTATCGGTCCTAATGGGGCGGGGAAAAGCACTATTTTATCTATGGTGTCTAAAATACTCACTAAGGATAGTGGGGAAGTTTACATAGAGGGAAAAGAAGTGAGTCAGTGGAGTACGGAGGATTTATCTAAAAAAGTTGCTTTTCTTAAACAGATGAATCATATCAATATTCGATTAACGGTGGAAGATTTAGTTGGATTTGGTCGCTTTCCTTATTCAAAAGGTAGGCTGACACAAGAGGATAAAAATAAAATTGAAGAAGCGATTGAGTATATGGAGCTGCACGCTATTCGTCATAAATATTTGGATGAGTTAAGTGGAGGTCAGAGGCAAAGAGCTTATATTGCAATGGTTATTGCTCAAGATACAGATTATATTCTTTTAGATGAGCCGCTGAATAATCTAGATATCAGATATTGTGTTCAGATTATGAAAATCTTACGTCGATTAGTAGATGAACTAGGAAAGACTGTAGTGATAGTTATCCATGATATTAACTTTGCTTCATTTTATTCAGATTATATCCTAGCTTTAAAAGATGGCAATGAGGCTCATATGGGAACTATAGAAAAAATTATGACTGAGGAAAAAATGAGCCATCTGTATAATGTAGACTTTAAAGTTATGAATGTAGAAGATAAAAAACTTTGTATGTATTATCAATAAGAAAAAAGAAAAGGAGAATAACAATGAAAAAATATAAAAAATTATTAGGAGCTTTAGCAGTATGTAGTTTGGCGGTGATGGGAGTAGGATGTAGCACCGCTTCAAATGCAGAAGGAATAGTAATAGAAACTAAGCAAGCAGTACAAGAAGAGACTATGAACATTAAACATCAGTATGGTGAAGTAACTGTACCGAAGAATCCAAGTTCTGTAGCAGTATTTGATTTTGGAGTATTAGATACACTTCAAAGATTAGGCGTAGAAGCAGTAACAGGTGTTGTGCAAGATACAACTTCAAGACCAGAATATTTGGAGGCATATGGTGCACAAACATATACAAATATTGGTGGATTAAAGGAACCTAATTTTGAAGCACTTTATGAATTAGCACCAGAAATTATTTTTATTTCAGGGCGTCAAACAGCTCATTATGATGAATTAAGTAAGATTGCACCAGTTATATTTATGGAAGCAGATCCAGCAGATTATATGGGATCATTAGCTTATAATGTGAATACATTAGCAGAGATCTTTGAAAAAGAAGAGGAAGCACAAAGTTTACTTGATGGCATTACAAGAGATGTTAATCAGATTGTAGAAGAAGTAGAAGCTAAAGAACTTAATGCACTGATTGCCATGGTAAGTAAAGGAGAAGTGAGTGTATTTAGTGCGAATTCTAGATTTGGTATCATTCATAATGCACTAGGATTTAAAGCTGCAGATGAAAATATTGAAGAAGCTAAACATGGGCAAGTAGTGACATTTGAGTATTTAGCAAAGGTGGATCCAGATTATTTATTTGTAGTAGATAAAAATGCATTAGAAGAAAGCAGTGAAACAGCTAAGGATACTTTAGCAAACCCATTGGTAGATAAGATGAAAGCAGCACAAAATGACCAGATTGTGTATTTGAATCCGATTGCTTGGTATATCTCACCAGGTGGAGTAACAGCATCTGAGATGATGATAGGGGATGTGAGGGAAGCTATCTCCAAGTAAGTATAGATTAGGGACCGCCTCTCTTTGCTATGCTAATCTACTTAGGAGATTGCTTCTCAGATAAGAGAATGAAGTACAAAAAAATAAAGAGACAAGTAAATAAACAGACAAACAAAAAGAACAAGAGAAGCTTAGGCAGCTTCTACTTGTTCTTTTTGTGTTGGTTCGTCTTTTCCTAGGGAGCGCATTTCTTTGAAGATGACGATTCCTGATACGGTTACGGCTAGGAGGTCAGCAATTGGTCCTGATAGCCATACTCCTGTTAGACCAAAGAATTTTGGTATGATGAGGAAGCATGGGATGAGGAATATGAGCTGTCTGGTTAGGCTGATAACCATTGCTTTTTTTGCTTTTCCTACAGCTTGATAGTAGTTTGAAGCTGTCATTTGGATACCAATGATTGGTACAGAAAGTTGGAATAGTCTAAGTCCTGATACAGTTAGTTCGGTTAACTCTGGGTCGTTATTAAACATACCTACAAGAAGATGTGGTGCTGTTTGAATAAGGATGAAACTAAGTGTTAATACGACGGTAGAGAAGATTAGACTATAAAAATAAGTTTGTTTAACACGGGTGTAGTTTTTTGCTCCGAAGTTATAACCAAGAATCGGTTGAGCACCTTGGTTAACGCCGAATATAGGCATGATGAAGATTGTAGAGATTGAACTAATGATAGCCATAGCGCCAATTGCTAAATCTCCGCCATGAGTCATAAGTGCTTTATTAGAGATAACAGATACAACGCTACTTGCAACTTGCATACAGAATGGAGCTAGACCAATCATTAGGATATTTTTCATAATTGTTACATCAAACTTCATATCTTCACGAACGAGTTTAATGGAAGATTTAGAGCTTTTAGTGAAGTAGTAGAGTACCCAGCATCCAGCTATAAATTGAGAAATAACAGTGGCATAAGCAGCACCTTGAATACCTAGGCCTAATCCAAAGATAAAGATAGGGTCTAGAATGATATTAATAATTGCTCCGATAAGCATAGTCATCATGCTTAGTTTTGGACTACCGTCTGAGCGAATAGAGTTGTTTAAACCGAATGCAAAAAGATTACAAATTGTACCAATCATAAGTGGTCTAATATAAGCAAGCGCATAAGGTAATGTGTTTTCACTAGCACCAAATAAAGTTAAAATTTGTGGTGCAAACATTGTACCAAATACGGCTACAAGCAAACTAATGATAAGAATACCAATTAATCCGTTGCATAAATATTTTTGGGCTTCATCTTTGCGGTTTTTCCCAAAGGCAATAGAGATACTAGCACATGTACCGATACCTACTAACATCCCTAAACCAGTGATGATTTGAGAAATAGGCATAGTAATCCCAACACCTGTAATAGCCAGACCTCCTACATTAGGAATATTACCAATATAGATTCTATCTACTACGTTATAAAGCATATTAACTACCATACCAATAATGGCAGGAATAGAAAATCTAATAAGAAGCTTTATGACACTTTCTGTGCCAAGATCATTTTGAGAATTGTTTTTTGACATAAGCGACTTCCTTTTCAATTTATGTTATTTTCGATGAAAATAATCTTAACATAAATTTGTTGACTATACAACGAAAAATATAGAAAAAGAGAGTATCTACTTATAAATGAAGATACTCTCTTTAACGAATTATTTATTTTTCAAGGTCTTGAAAAAAATAACCTGGATTATTTCTGGCTATTTTGCGGAGTAATACAAATAATGTATCTAGCTCTGGTTCAGATAAACTCCCTACTAGTTGATAATTCCATTTTAGAGAAATATTGATAATTTCATCTCTCGCTTTTTGAGCTTTATCTGTGAGATAGATAAGGTATTTGCGTTTATCTTGGGGATTGATAATTGTTTGAACATAGCCCGATGATTCTAGTTTTTTGATTGCTCTAGTAGTAGTAGCCTTATCGACAGAAATTTTTTCTGTTAGTTCATCATGGCTAATACCATCCTGTAAGTAGAGCTGAATTAAAAATTGATATTGCCCAGAACCGATATTATACTTCTCATATTCTTTAGATAGGAAATTTGCACCTACTCTATGGAGATGGCTAATATATCTACCGATAGATTCGGTTTCGTATAGTTTCATACACACACAACCTTTTTAGCATAATATTTATTGCGTGCTAATAGTGTATCATAACAGTATTATTTAAGCTATAGTTGTTTCTAAATCATTATTTAAATCAGAAGACTCTTCTAATTGCTCAGACAAGACTTTAAGTTGACGCATTTCTTTAAAGATAATAATTCCTGATAAGGTAACAGCTAACAGGTCTGCTAGAGGACCGGCTAGCCATACACCATTAAGTCCTAAAAATTTAGGTAAGATAAGGAAACAAGGAATAAGGAAGAGAACTTGTCTAGTTAATCCAATAATCATAGCTTTTTTTGCTTTACCTACAGCTTGGTAGTAATTAGATGCAGTCATCTGGATACCAATAATAGGTTGAGAAAGTAAGAAGAGCTTCATACCATAAACAGTAATATCAGTCAGTTCTGGATCATTATTGAATAAAGCAACAGCTTTTTCAGGGAATAATTCAGCTAATAAAAAGCTTATAATAAGAATAATAGTACAAGCGATTAGTCCATAGAAATAGGTTTGACGTACACGCTTATAGTTTTTTGCTCCAAAGTTATAACCGATGATGGGTTGTGCACCTTGGTTGAGTCCAAAGATTGGCATAATAAACATAGAACAAATGGAACCGATGATAGCCATACCACCAATAGCAAGGTCTCCACCATAAGTCATTAGGGAGTTGTTAGCAATAACTGTTACGATACTACTTGCAAATTGCATACAAAACGGTGCTAAACCAATCATTAAGATATTTTTCATAATAGGTAAGTTAATCTTCATATCATTAATTGTTAATTTGATAGAAGACTTACGGCTTTTAGAAAAGTAATAGCATACCCAACAACCAGCTATGAATTGAGAAATAACGGTAGCATAAGCAGCGCCTTGGATACCTAATCCTAAAACAAAGATAAAAATAGGGTCTAAAATAATATTAATAGAAGCCCCTATAATCATAGTTAGCATACCTATTTTTGGGTTACCATCAGAACTAATAGAGTGATTGAGACCAAAAGTAAAGAGGTTACAAATGGTACCAACTAAAAGTGGTCTAATGTATAAAAGTGCATAAGGTAAAGTACTTTCACTTGCACCAAATAAAGTTAAGATTTGAGTTGCAAAGATATTTCCAAAGATAGCAACTAATAAACTAATAATAATGATGCCAGTGAAGCCGTTACCTAAATAATTCTGAGCCTCATCTCTACGTTTTTTTCCAAAAGCAATAGAAATACTTGCAGAAGTACCGATACCTATTAACATTCCGAAGGCAGTAATGATTTGGGAAATGGGTGTAGTGATTCCGACTCCAGTAATAGCCAGGCCTCCGACACCTGGAATATTACCGATATACATACGGTCTACAACGGTATACAGCATATTAACCACCATACCGATAATAGCTGGAATAGAAAATTTAATTAAAAGTTTAAGGATACTTTCAGTACCTAAATTGTCTTGAGTGTTAAGTGTAGACATAATTCACATCCTCTCTAAATTTTGTTGCGTATGCAACAAAAAATATATTAACACAAGTATAAAAAATATTCAATAGAAATATTTTGATTAATTTTTAAATTAAATTTCTTTAATATAGGTAGAATAATAGTAATAACTATAGAAGGAGATATAATATTCGATAACCTGCAAGTTCTAAAAGAACTAAAAAAATGAACTTAAGCAGCATTTTAGAATAACAGATGAACTAGAAGTTGTTTGAGTGGACTCTAAAATGTATGTTATAATATGGAGACATCAATTAGTGCATAAGGAAAAAGGAGAAGGTACACATGAAACAAAGTAAACCTAGTTTAGAAATGTTAGAGCCATTATTGACTTTTAAATATCTGGAGAATAGCTATAAAATCTTTTGGTTAAGAGGGATTATAGAAGAGATTAAAGAAGGCAATAAAGAAATAACTTTTGAAAAAATAGGTATTCGAATGATTGCTAATGCATGGGAGTATATTGTAGATAAAAATATTAGCTTTGGACGTAAAGATAGAATCTATCGTATTGTTAAAGAGTTAAGAGAAACTTGGGGCATTCAAGATGAATCTTCAAAACAGGAATTGATCGAGGTATTAGGATACTTGCCAGATATTCATGAAATTCTAGAAGATTTATATGAAGAGACACCTTATAAGTTATTTGAACCTCTTTATGAGAAAAAACTAAAAGGTAAAAAAGAAAGTGCAAAAGAGCAAATTATAAAAGAAGAAATAGAAAAAGATGAGCTTGTACTTTATCAAATCACGGAGATAAAATCTGTTATAATTAACGACCAATGGATTAGGTTTATCAAGAAAAATGAAAAATCAATAGCAGGTTGGTTACATGATAGATTTTGTTACTTCTTAGATGAGAAAGCAATGAAACAAGCAGAACAATAGCTAATGAATGTAGGGGGAGCATATGAATAAGATTTTTAAATTCAAACTGACTATTTTAGTCACGATACTTATATTGATAGGGATACTTATGCCAGGAGATTCTGTGCCAAGTGTGGGAATACCAGGAATGGACAAAATTGTACACTTCGGGATGTTTTTCACTTTTACAGCAACTTTTTATTTAGAGTATCTGTTGGGCTATAAAAAGTTGCCTCAAGCACTTTATGTAGTAATCGGGGTAGCGTGTTTTGCGATATCTACAGAGATCATGCAGTTATTTGCGGCCAATAGGTCTTTTGATTTAAAAGATTTTGTGGTAGATATGGTAGGATGCGTAGTGGCTATAGGATTATGGATAGGCATAATGAAGTATAAAGAGAGCAGATAGGGAGGATGCCGAAAGAGGCATCCTTTTTGAGTTTTAAAGTATAAAAAGCATAAGAAGAGAGGACTACCAATAATGATTGGAAATTATTTAGAGATATTCAAAAGAGTTGCTTTGTTTCATAATATAAAAGAGACCGAGTTTGAGGGGCTTATCAAATGTCTACAAGGTTATGTTAAAACCTATGAACAAGGAGAAATCATCTTTGGAGTGGGGGATCAAATAGGTACAATAGGGATTGTGTTAGAAGGGCAAGTGGAATTGGTAAAAGAAAATCTAGCAGGTAATAGAAGCATAGTGGCTCTATTGGGGCTTGCTCAAATTTTTGGGGAAGGGATAGTCTGCACCAGTGAACGTATAAGTCCGATGACGGTTAGAACAAAAGAAAAATCAAAAATACTTTTCCTTCCTTATGAAAGAGTTATAGTAAGTTGTGGAAATACCTGCACTTTTCATGTGCAGTTGATTCGAAACATGCTACGGGTATTAGGTGAGAGGAATTTTGCATTAAATAATAAAATAGATTATCTGATTTTAAAAGGAATGAGAGAGAAACTTGCAAGTTATTTACTAGGACAAGCCAAGAAGCAAGGAAATCTAGCCTTTAATATAGAGATGAATAGAAATGAATTAGCAGAGTATCTCAATGTGTCTAGAAGTTCAATGTGTAGAGAATTATCACGTATGAAAGAGGAAGGTTTGATTGATTATTATAAAAATGGATTTAAGATTATGAATGTAGAGGGCCTTAAAGGATTCATATTGTAGAGGAGTTGGGTATACATAAATATGTATAAAAATAAGGCTTAAACTATTGAAAATACGAAGTTTGCATAGAATATAAGGGGTTTAGAGAAAAGTAGTAAGTTTTTTAGATTTGATAAAAGTTAACATAAATTTGACACTTTCTCTTGCCAAAGTGTCAAAGTGCTGGTATAATAAAAGCAAGTTAAAAAGAAAACTGATTCAAAAAGCTGAATATTACTAAAAATTACAGCGTGGAATATAGACAGGAGGAAAAGGCGATGAAGAAAAAAGACACAAAACGCACATCATTCATTGAGCGAGTAGGGAAGAAAATACCTGATCCGGTTATTATCTTCATGGGACTATTCGCCATCACAATGATCTTAACACTTATTATGGGTGGTAAGACATTTAGTACACTCGGCGGAGACGGTGGTACTATCACATATGAAATCAAAAATATGTTCACTGCAGAAAATATCAGATGGATTTTCAGCAATGCACTTTTAAATAACTGGTTAGCATACGGTGGAGGGGTACTTGGTACAATCTTAATCGTTATGTTAGGGGTAGGTCTTGCAGAGGAATCTGGATTACTTACAACACTTATTAAAAAAGTAGGTTTAAAAGTTTCAGACAAATATTTACCAATCGTATTAGTATTCTTAGGGATCATGAGTAGTATCGCTACAGATGCTGGTTATGTAATCTTAGTACCATTAGCAGGTTTATTATACTTAGGATTAAAGAAAAATCCAATTATCGGTATGGCAGCTGCGTTCGCAGGGGTATCAGCAGGATTTAGTGCAAACTTACTTCCAGGTACACCAGTAGACGTTATCGTAGGTAGCAATGCTAAAGTATTTGCAGAAGCACAAGGAATTCCTTTTGTTTCAGCTTCAGGACAAGCATTAAACCCACCTACAATGCACTACTTCTTTATCTTAACATCAGCATTCGTTTTAGCAGCAGTAGGTGCATTTGTTACAGCTAAATTTATAAAACCAAAATTAGAGAATGACACATATGTTGTTCCAGATGATATTGATATTAGTGACTTCACAGTAAAACCAGAAGAAAATGCAGCACTTAAATGGGCAGGTCTTGGTTTATTAATCGGTATTGCGATCGTAGCAGTACTTGGATTTGGACCTCTTGCGCCATATGTAACAGAAGAAGGAAAGAAAGTAACTCCTTTCTTAGATAGCATTATCTTAATTATTACATTCTTATTCTTTATGCCAGGTTTATTCTACGGAGTAAAAATGGGAATGTTCAAGAAAGCTCAAGATGTAGTAAAAGCTATGGCTAAACAAATGGGTGGTATGGGATACGTATTAGTATTAACATTCTTCTCATACAACTTCTTAGCATTACTTAGCTTTTCAAACTTAGGAACATACATTACATTCCTAGGAGCTAGCGGGTTACAAAAAATGGGATTAGCTGAATATCCAATCTTATTAATCATTGGATTTATCATTACAACAGCGATTATTAACTTATTCGTTGGTGGTCTTACATCAAAATGGATGTTACTTGGACCAATCTTCATTCCAATGCTTTACCAAGTAAATAATAATATGACACCAGATATCGTAGCAGCAGCATACAGAGTTGCTGACTCATCAACAAACATTATTACTCCACTTATGTCATACGCAGGTTTAATCCTTGTATTCATGAGAAAGTACAAACCAGAGTACTCAGTAGGAGATTTAATTGCACTTATGTTCCCATACTCAGTAGCATTCTTAATCGTATGGACAACAGTATTAATCGGATTCTTCACATTAGGAATTCCACTAGGATTCTAATTAAGAGATACAAAGTAAAAGGTCACATGGCTTGCCGTGTGGCCTTTTAAGTTTGTGTAAAAACAAAGGAAAATATTGTTAGGCTATGGGGTTAGAATTATTGTAAACTCTAGGGTATAATAGGTAACAAAAGATAAACATGCAGAAAGGACAGCGCAAATGAATTATGCAGATAGATTACTAGAATGGTTTGACCAAAATAAGAGAGAAATGCCTTGGAGAAATACTTCTGACCCTTATAGTATTTGGGTTTCGGAGGTTATGCTTCAACAAACACAAGTAGATACAGTAATACCTTATTATGAGAAATTTATGGAGCGATTTCCTACAGTAGTAGATTTGGCAGATGCTTCATTAGAGGAAGTGCATAACTACTGGCAAGGACTTGGCTATTATAGAAGAGCGGAAAACTTACATAAAGGAGCAAAAGTAGTAGCTACTGAGTATGGTGGGGTATTCCCTAAAGATCCTAAAGAAGTAAAAAGGATACCAGGGATAGGTCCATATACTCTAGGCGCTGTGCTAAGTATAGCTTTTCGCATACCACTTCCAGCAGTAGATGGCAATGTCATGAGGATTTTATCGAGACAATTTATGATAGATGCAGACATCAGTATCACTAAAAATAAAAAAATATTTGAAGATAAAGTAATGGAACTCATGCCAAGTGACCCTAATCGCTTTAATCAAGCACTTATGGAACTCGGAGCACTCATTTGTACACCTAAAAATCCAAAGTGTACATCATGTCCAATTCAGCCTATTTGCGAGGCGCATCAATGGCAAAGAGAATTAGATTTCCCCGTGAAGACACAAAAGATAAAAGTGGTAACAGAGAAATATAGAGTGATTCTAATAGAAAAAGACGGAAAGTACTGGATGGAAAAGAGATCTTCTGAAGGATTACTTGCTAAGCTATGGGGATTCCCAATGATAGAAGAGAAAGAATGGGTAAAAAAATATGAAAAAGAAGTAACTACTTTTCCAATGGAAGGATTTACACATGTATTTACACATAAAAAGTGGGAACTTACTCCAATCATTATAGATTGGACTCCAGAGGTGGAGAGATTGTTAGGAAGCTATGTAGGAGAAGAAAATCAATTTGTAACAATAGAAGAAATGTCAGGATTACCAATAGGGACAGCCTTTACTAAGATCATCGATAAACTAGAGGATATCAGAGAAAATGGATATAATTTATCTCTATTATTTTAGCGTGTGAAAAAGTAATAAAAAAGATATTGAAGTTATAGATAGAAGAGGTATAATAGGTAGGATGATAAGATTTTAAACACTAGAGGGGTTATATTATGCAGCTTACAAAGGAAAGAGATTTTTATAAGATTCTATTAAAAACTGCCCTGCCTATTGGTATCCAAAACCTTATTATATTTGGCATAAGTATGATGGATACTTTGATGTTAGGGAGCTTAGGAGAGGTACCACTTTCTGCAGCTTCCCTAGCTAATAATTTGTTTTTTATCTTTACACTTTTGATGTTTGGTCTAGCAGGAGGCTCAAACGTTATGATTGCCCAATATTGGGGTAAGGGAGATGTAAAGTCTATACATAAGATACTCGCTATTATGTACCGCACATGTATCGTATTTACTGTTTTATTTGTAGGAGTATCTGTTTTCTTACCGAGACAGTTTATGAGTATTTTTACTACGGATTTGGCAGTTATAGAAGGAGGCGTATCCTATCTTAGAATTGTAGCAATAGGATATATTTTTTATGCCCTAACGAACTGTACGATTATGATTTTACGTTCGGTACAGACTGTGAAAATTGCAATGGTAGTTTATGTGATTTCACTATTAGTCAATACATTCTTTAACTGGGTATTCATCTTTGGAAAACTAGGAGCACCAGCTCTAGGGATTCAAGGAGCAGCTATAGGAACAGTTATTGCAAGGATTTGTGAATTTACAGTAGTATGTATCTTTATGGCATTTTTTGAGAAAAAGATTCAGCTTAAATTAAGAGACTTACTTCATGTAGATAAATACCTAGTAAAGCATTACCTTAAAAATTGTATGCCTGTAGTATTTAATGAACTACTATGGTCTATTGGAATAAGCATGAGCGGAGTAGTAGTTGGAAGACTGGGCACAGAGGTTGTAGCGGCAAACAGTATTAATAACGTAATTAATCAGTTTGTAATTGTCTTCATACAAGGTGTAAGCAATGCAGGAGCAGCAATCATTGGTAATGCAGTTGGAGAAGGCGATAAACAACGCGTAAAAGAATATGCAAATACTTTAATTGTATTTAGTATTATTATGGGAATTATAGCGGCGTTTATTACTTATTGGATTAGTCCATTTATTATTGATGTGTATAATGTATCAGATACAACGAAAATGATTGCGATGAGTATTGTGATAGTTAATGCAGTGACAGTATTCTTTAAATCACTTGCTATGAATAGTATGGTAGGTATTTTGAGAGGTGGCGGAGATGCTACATTTGTGTTTATCAATGATTTAATATTTATGTGGCTTATAGCAGTACCGTGTGGATTTTTGGCAGCATTTGTATTGGAATGGCCTATAGTGGTGGTATTCTTTATATTGAGAAGTGATGAAATGCTGAAGGTAGTGGCGAGTATGCTACGTATCCGAAGTGGAAGATGGATAAAGGATGTGACGGTTGTCGCATAGAATGAAGAGAGGGGTACTGCATGAATGGGTGTGGTGCCCCTTTTTTGATATGGGGAGGGCCGCAAGAGGGAGGGGATGTAGT
>JBOFPL010000003.1:0-2872 GCA_051659885.1 Cellulosilyticaceae bacterium | reverse complement strand
GCAAGTGCTTCATCTAAAGACCAAAGACCGAATGCATGCTCTTTTACTCCTGGAATACCAAAGTATGCTTGTTCACTTCCCATTCCCATTAGGAGATAGTCATATGTATATGCTCCAAAGGTTGTCTTAATTTCTTGTTTATCCATATCTACTTTTTCAATATAGTCAACGACTACATTTACTTTTGTTCTATGGAATATTTTACTTAGTTCGACTTTTACTGACTCTTCAGGTACTCTTCCCCCTGCCACCTCATGAAGTTCTGTCATTAATGTGTGGTACGGATTTTTGTCAATGAGTGTAATCTGAACATCATCATTTTTTTTATACTTTTTAGCTAGTTTTTTTGCTGCATGGACACCTGCGTACCCTGCACCTAAAATAACTATTTTTGTGCTATTTGCCATTTCCTCACCTCTTGTTTTTGTACAATTACTCTTAATATGTGATAATATTAACATTATGACATAGGCAAATGGGTTTTGTCTACATTTATCATTCACATCTAGCCGTTCCAAAAATTGTTCATTTTTTTTAAATTTTTACACTTAACCTGTACCCTTTGTAAATACAGACTTTTACATACTTCATCCTCTTTTTACATATTTCTCCATACCTAGCTTGTTTATCTCTTTAAAAATGGTTATAATAGGATTGTCTTTTTAGCATTTAGATTTTCAACCCTATCTTCTAGGGTTATTCTGTTAATCTAAACCAACTTTTTTGTTAATTTATTATTTATCAATTCCACAACCTATTAGGAGGTTCTAATGACTTTAAATAAACACAAACTTTTCACTCCATTGTTAATGACTAGCCTTTTAACCCTATGTTTGGTTAGCTGTTCACCTAATTCATCGGTTCCTTCTACACCAAATGAACCGCTTAGACGCACCCAGTTCATGATGGGCACCTCTATAACAATATCTCTCTATGACCATCAAGATGATGCAATCTTAGATGAAGCTTTTGCGCTAGTTGAGGATTTAGAAAATCAATTAAGTATCAATAAGTCTAATACTCTCTTGGATGAAGTAAATGACAATTCAGGTATTCAACCTATTCCTATTAATGAAAGTATGTTTGAAGTTATTCAGAAAGGCTTATATTATAGCGAGCTGACAGATGGATCTTTTGATATCACTGTCGGACCTCTTGTTAAACTTTGGAATATTGGTTTTCCTGATGCACGTGTACCTAGTTCAAATGAAATTATTAAAGCTTTACCACTAGTCGATTACACTTTAGTCTCCTTAGACGAGGTCAATAAAACAGCCTACCTCTCTCAATCTGGTATGATGCTTGACTTAGGCGGTATCGCTAAAGGGTATACCGCTGATGAAATCGTTGATTTACTTCAATCTCACGGTGTTAATCATGCTATTGTTGATTTAGGTGGTAATGTCTATACACTTGGTACAAAAGTTGATGGCTCTTCTTGGAAAGTAGGTGTTCAAGATCCCTTTAACCCGCGTGGTGATATCATAGGTTCTCTGCCTACCTCAAATAAATCAATTGTTACTTCTGGCATCTATGAGCGTTATCTTGAAGAAGATGGTAAGAAGTATCATCATATTTTAGATCCTTCTACAGGCTATCCATTTGATAATGAAATTGCAGGAGTAACTATTGTGAGTGATTACTCTATTGATGGTGATGCACTTTCTACTTCTGTTTTCTCCAAAGGTATCCAAGATGGTTTAACTTTTGTTGAATCTCTAGAGGGTATCGATGCAATCTTTATTTCTACAGATAAAAAAGTCTACGTCACTGAAGGATTAAAGAATGAGTTTAACCTCACCAATGACACCTTTGAACTCGTAGAGTAGATAATATAAAAAGAGCAGCTTATGGCGATAAGCTGCTCTTTTTATATTATCTACTATTTTAAAGCTTCTTCTACTGCTTTTAATAAATCTGGTACTTTAATAGATACACCAGATACTACATCTGTGTTTCCTGCTTCATTTGTTAAAGTAACTTTTGCAATATCAAAGTTGTTTTCTACTAAGAATGCTGCAAGTGCATCTACTTGCTCATTCCATGGAGTTGTTCCCTCTCCCATGCTGTAGTTACCATCTTTAGCTTCTTTATATTTGCTTTTTCCATCTTCCATTGCGATGTCAAATTTTACGTTAACTGGTACACCATGCTCGAACATTACTTTTGCAGTTGTTGTATCTTTTTCACCTTTTACTTCACCAACTTTTGCTCCTGTAAATCCTTCAGCAACTTGTCCATTTGCTACTTCTGTCATTAATGCTTCTACAGCTTCTACGTAAGCTGATACTTTGATAGATACACCAGATACTACATCTGTGTTTCCTTTATCATTTGTATATGTAACTTTTGATAAATCGAAGTTATTTTCTTTGATAAATGCTACAAGTGCATCAATTTGTTCATTCCAAGGTGTTCCACCTTCAACCATTACATACTCACCAGATGCTGCTGCTTCTGATTTCATTTGTCCATTTTCCATACGAACATCCATTTTTACATCTACAGGTGTTCCATTTTCAAATGTCATTTCTGTAACGATTACATCACCTTTACCAAGTTCATAAAGAGCTTCTCTTGTTTGTGTTCCAGTAAATGCTTCTGCATTTTCTGTTGTTTCTTGTTTTGGCTCTTCTTTTGTTTGCTCTTGTGTTGTTGGCTCAACTGGTGTTGTAGCTTCTTTTGAACTACATCCAGTGAAAGCTACCATTGCCCCTAGTAATACTGCTAAATGTCTGAGTTTCATAAAAAACCCTCCTGATATTTTTGTTAATTTGTTGTCAATTCATTATATATTACAATCCTCTATTTTTCAACCATATTTTACTTATTTTGTATGCTTATGCTATTTAATACTTTTAATATTTACCTC
>JBOFPL010000002.1:0-6605 GCA_051659885.1 Cellulosilyticaceae bacterium | reverse complement strand
AAAAGATAGAAGAATACTTGCTTACCCATTTCTCAGAATATGGGGTAGGACGAATGGATGTAGAGACAACCTCAGGAAAAGAAGGACATAGCAAGATTTTAGAAGCATTTAATAAACGAGAGATTAACGTCTTAGTAGGGACACAAATGATTTCTAAAGGACATGACTTTCCAAATGTTACTTTAGTGGGCGTTGTAGCAGCTGATATGTCACTTTATATGGAAGACTTTAGGAGTGACGAGAGGACCTTCCAGCTCCTTACTCAAACGCTAGGTAGAGCGGGAAGAGGAGAGAAAAAAGGACGTGTTATTATCCAAACCTATAACCCAGAACATCGGGTGATTGAACGGGTGAGATATTTTCAAGGAGAAAGATTTTACCAAGAGGAATTAATCAATAGGCAAGGAATGGGTTATCCTCCGTTTACTCACTTGTTTACGCTGCTTATTGCGGGAAAACAAGAAGGAGAAGTTATCCAAAAAGCACATATGCTTACGCACTATTACCAATACTATAACAAGAAAAAGCTCTTTAGAATTATAGGGCCTGTTCCTGCTACTATTAGTAAAGTAGCAGATGAGTATAGGTGGAAAATAGTGATTATAGGTGATGAAAGAGAAAAAGTACTTATTTATGGCAAGTATTGCTTAGATAAGTTTACTCATAGAGAAACAACAGACCAAATTAGAGTAAGTTGGGATATCGACACACGTAATATGATTTAATACACATTAAAGGAGGCGTAGCATGGCTACAAGAACAATTAGAACAGAACAAGAGGATATCTTAAGAAAGGTATCTAAAGAAGTTAAGAAATTTGATGAAAGCTTATGGGCGCTATTAGATGATATGGCAGATACAATGTATGAGGCAGATGGTGTAGGTCTTGCGGCTCCACAAATTGGATTATTAAAAAGAATCTTTGTTATTGATATCGGCGAAGGACTTATTGAATTTATGAATCCAGAAGTGCTTTTAGTTGATGGTGAACAATTTGGAGAAGAAGGATGCCTAAGTGTACCAAAGAAATATGGTAAAGTAAGAAGACCAAACACTGTTAAAATGAGAGCACAAAATAGAAATGGTGAGTGGTTTGAAATTGAAGGTGAGGAACTTATGGCAAGAGCGATGCTTCATGAGTTTGATCATTTAGAAGGTAAACTTTTTGTAGACCTAGTAGAAGGTGACATCACTGATATAACAGATGAAGTTGAGTAAGTAACAAAAGAAAAGGCGAGGAGGGAACCAATGAAGATCGTTTTTATGGGAACACCAGATTTTGCAGTACCAACACTGCAAATGTTAATAGATGAAGGACATGAGATTAGTTTAGTTGTTACACAACCTGATAAACCAAAAGGAAGAGGTAACAAGGAAACTATGCCACCGGTTAAGGAGTTAGCACTTAAGTATGATTTACCAGTGAGCCAACCTGTGCGTGTAAAAACAGATGAAGCATTTTATAATGACATAAAAGCTTTAAATCCAGACCTTATAATTGTAGTAGCATTTGGTCAAATCTTACCTGAAAGTATACTAGAAATTCCAAGACTGGGCTGTATCAATATTCATGGATCACTTTTACCAAAATACAGAGGAGCAGGCCCTATTCAATGGTCTGTTATCAATGGAGAAGCGGTAACGGGTGTAACAATTATGTACATGGATAAAGGAATGGACACAGGAGATATGCTGTTCAAAAAAGAAATGCCTTTAGACCCCAAAGAAACTTCTCAAACTTTACATGATAAAATGATGTATGTAGGAGCAGAAGCACTCAAAGAGGCGATGCCACTGATCGTAGCAGGCGGAGAAGGTAGACAAAAGCAAAATGATGAAGAAGCTACACATGCACCAATGTTAAGTAAGGCTTTAGGCGAAATTGACTGGAACAAGTCAGCTAAGAGTATTGATTGCCTTATCAGAGGACTTAACCCATGGCCAGCGGCTTATACGTATTATGAAGGTCAATGTATGAAAGTCTGGGATGTGGATATACTTGAAGAAAACTCTAGCTATGAAGCAGGTACGATTGCTAAAGTAGATAAAGAAGGTATGCATATTCAAACTGGAGAAGGGCAACTTGTGATTAGAGAGATGCAAGCACCTAACAAGAAAAGAATGGCAGTTTCAGAGTATATCAAAGGGAATAAAATTTTAGAGGGCCAAATCTTAGGAAGATAAATAAGATAAGGGGTGGACACTATGTATTATGGATATTACTATGATCCGATGCAGATGCTTATACTGATTATCAGTATGGTGATAACAGGGTATGCAAGTATGAAGGTAAATAGAGCTTTTGAGAAATACTCAAGAGTGCGCAGTATGTCTGGCTATACAGGTGAGGAAACAGCTAGACGTATTCTGATGCTAAATAATCTTAATGCAGTCAATATTAAACCGATTAAAGGATCTATGACAGACCATTATAACCCACTAACAAAAGAGGTGTCTTTATCTCAGACAGTATATGGGGCAGATTCTATTTCAGCAATTAGTGTAGCAGCACATGAAGTTGGGCATGCTATCCAAGATGCAACAGGATATAGCTTTTTAAGATTTAGACATAAGATTTACCCAATTACTAATATAGCAAGTCAATTATCTATTCCTATTGTAATCTTAGGCGTGATTTTTGGAATAGGTGGATTAAGTACTTTAGGCATTGGCTTATTTGCTTTAACGACGCTATTTACGCTGATCACATTGCCAGTAGAGTTTAATGCATCTAGCAGAGCAATTGCTGCTTTGTCAGGCAGTGGCATCTTATCACCTCAAGAATTAGATGGGGCAAAAGAAGTGCTTAATGCAGCAGCATTAACTTATGTAGCGTCAGCAGCAGCCTCTATTTTGATGTTACTTAGAGTAATTATGATTTTTGGAAATAGAGATAGAGATTAATGGAAAGACGCTAAAATAGCGTCTTTTCCATTATGTATTAAAAGAAAATAACAATAGCCATGTATGAGCATAAGAGAGGAAAGAAAATGAAAAGTACAAGAGAGCATATAGCCGATATACTGACACAAATCGAAAAAGACCAAAGCTACATGCAATTAGTCTTAAAGACAGAACTAGAAAATTTTGAAGTACAAGACAGAGCTTTTATGAATGAGATTATTTATGGGACAATCAAATATAGAATAACCTTAGATTATGTCATTAATCAATTTTCTAAAACACCAGTTAAGAAAATGAAGCCATTTGTACGTAGTTTAATGCGTATGAGTGCTTATCAGATTTTATACTTAGATAAAGTACCAGCTTCTGCGGCTATCAATGAAGCAGTAAAAGTGATGCATAGAAGAAAAATGAGTAATTTATCTGGATTTGTAAATGGTGTATTAAGAAATATTGATAGAAATAAAGCAAATATAAACTACCCAGATGCAAAAAAAGAACCAGTTAACGCACTAGCTGTTCAGTATTCTATGCCAGAATGGTTGATTGCAATGTGGCTTGAAGACTATGGTGTAGAAAAGACGCAAAAAATATGTGAAGCGCTTAATGAGAGAGCTAAAGTGTGTATCAGAGTTAATGAATTATTAAGCAGTAAAGAAGCATTAATGAAAGAGTTAGAAGCAGTAGGGATCACTTTAGAGGCTGGAGAGTTATTGCCAGCAGAAAGTATGTATATGACAGGTGCAACGTCTATTGGACAACTTCCAGCCTTTAAAGCAGGACACTTTGCTGTTCAGGATGAAAGTGCAACTTTAGTAGGACATGTAGTCAATCCTCAGCCAGGTGAAGTGATTTTAGATGTGTGTAGTGCCCCAGGAGGTAAGTCTACACATATGGCGATGCTGATGAAAAATGAAGGAACAATTATTAGTACAGATGTACATGAACATAAAATTGAGATTATAGCTAAAAATGCTAAGCGCTTAGGTGTACAAATTATACAGCCTACATTACAAGATGGAACAGCTCAAAACGAAGCATGGCTTAAGCATTTTGATAAGATTCTTTTAGATGCACCTTGTTCTGGTTTAGGAATTATTAAAAGAAAACCAGATATTCGCTATAGTAAAACAAAAGAAGATGTAGAGGCTATTGCAGATCTTCAAAAACAGTTGCTCAAACAAAGTGTAGCTTACTTAAAAGATGAAGGTATTTTAATTTATAGTACTTGTACGATATCAAAACAAGAAAATGAGGGTATAATTAAATATGCGGTAGAAGAACTAGGTTTAAGCTTAGATTCAATTATGCCTTATATACCGGAGATTTTAAAACAAGATGTAGAAGAAGAGGCATATATTCAAATTATGCCAGATGCAGCCCAGACAGATGGATTTTTTATAGCTAGATTTAGAAAAAGAGGTAAATAAATATGTCAGATATTATGAGTAAAGATTTACAGGAGTTAGAAAAGATTGTTGCAGACTATAAACAAAGTAAGTTTAGAGCAAAGCAACTTTTTGAATGGATTCATGGGAAATTAGTTTTAGATTATGATGAGATGACTAATTTACCTGTTAATTTTAGAGAAAGCCTCAAAAAAGATTGGCCTCTAAATGGTATGAAAATTTTAGAAAAGTATGAATCTCAAATAGATGGAACGATAAAATACTTGTTTGAGTTAGAAGATTCCCATATAATAGAAAGTGTTTTGATGAGATATAAACATGGTAATTCTGTATGTATTTCATCTCAAGTAGGTTGTAGAATGGGCTGTAAGTTCTGTGCATCTACTTTAGATGGATTAGTAAGAAACTTAAAAATTTCTGAGATGTTAGGACAAATCTATCTGATTACAAAAGATATAGGAGAGAGAATTTCTAACATTGTTATCATGGGAAGTGGTGAGCCACTAGAACATTTAGAGATTACAACTGGATTTGTAAAGATGATTAATGATCCTAAAGGCCAAAATATAGGGCAAAGACATCTTACGGTTTCAACCTGTGGGCTAGTTCCTAAAATTTATGAATTAGCTGATCTGGATTTACAAATTACATTGGCTATTTCACTTCATGCTGGAACAGATGAGAAGAGAAAACAAATTATGCCAGTAGCTTATAAGTATACGATTAAAGAAATACTAGAAGCTTGTAAGTATTATATTGATAAAACAGGTAGACGAATTACATTTGAGTATGCGCTTATTGCAGGAGAGAATGATACAAAAGAAGATGCAATGAACTTAGTAAAACTATTAAGAGGTTCATTATGTCATATCAATCTTATTCCTGTTAACAAAATTGAGGAAAGAAGTTTTGAAAGTAGTACAAAAGAAAGTGTAGAAAACTTTGCAAAACTCCTTAACTCGTATCATATAGAGACAACTGTGCGTAGAAAATTAGGCTCGGATATAGATGCAGCATGTGGACAATTAAGACGTAGGTATCTCAATACAAAGAGGTGATTAAGCATGATTGCTGTTGGGAAAATTGATATAGGTATGAAACGCACTAGGAATGAAGATGGGGTATTTATTACCAATACCCCTATTGGTGCTTTACCTAACTTGTACATTGTAGCTGATGGGATGGGGGGACACAAAGGTGGAGAGGTAGCGAGTAAGTTAGCTATAGAAGCTTTTTGTGCCTATATAGAAGCTCATAATAAAGTTAAAATTAATAGTGATGAAGATATGTTGATTTTATTAAAAAGAGGGATAAGCCATGCTAACTATATTGTTTTTAGAGAAGCAAATAGTGATGAAGAATGCAAAGGTATGGGAACAACCTTGACACTATGTACGGTCCTAGAGGACAAGATTTATAGTGCACATGTAGGTGATACAAGAATTTATTTAATGAATAACCAGATGGTGCAGCAGATTACGACAGACCATTCTTTGGTACAAGAGATGGTAATGCAAGGTTTAATTACTGAACAAGAGGTTAAAGAGCATCCACAGAGAAATGTCATTACAAGAGCAGTTGGTACATATGAGAACGTTAAAGTGGATACTTTAGCTCAGCAATTAGAGGAGACACAATATATACTTTTATGTTCAGATGGACTAACTTCCATGATGAGTAATGAGGAAGTAAAATCAATTATTTATCATACCCCAGGAGAGTTAGAGTGCAAGGTGGATGCTTTAATACAAGCGGCTAACGACAAAGGTGGACTAGACAATATAGCGGTGGTAATTGGAAAAAGATGTGAGGTGATACGATGATATTGATACCTGGAACAATATTGGGTGAGCGCTATGAAATTATTGAAAAAATAGGCGCAGGTGGAATGTCTATTGTTTACAAAGCAAAATGTAATAGATTACAAAGATTTGTAGCAGTAAAAGTATTAAGAGAAGAATTTGTAAAAGATGAAGTGTTTGTAAATAAATTTAAGGTTGAAGCATTGTCAGCTGCTAGTTTGTCACATCCTAATATTGTAGGCATTTATGATGTAGGAAATAATCAAGATTTACATTACATTGTAATGGAGTATGTAGAGGGACAAACACTTAAGGAACTGATTGCTAAAGAAGGTCCACTAGCGCAAGATAGAGTATTAGAATATGGACTTCAGATGTTGGGAGCTGTTAGAAATGCTCACCAAAAACAAATTATTCATAGGGATATTAAGCCACAAAATATTTTAGTAACAAGTGAAAATGTATTAAAAGTAACAGACTTTGGGATTGC
>JBOFPL010000001.1:0-1541 GCA_051659885.1 Cellulosilyticaceae bacterium | reverse complement strand
CCTAATGATATGCCATTTGCAATATGTTGCATCCACATCTATAAACCCCCTCCTTTTATTTTCTAAAAGGCTGTCACAATTTATTTTGAGACAGCCTTTTCTACCTTACTTATTTAATCACTACAGTATCTAAATAAACAAACTTACCATCTTGAACTGTTTTTATAATCGCCATATTCTTCTCTGCATCACCTTCAGCGCTCATCGTAATATTGCCCGTTGCTCCTTCAAAATCCTTAGTTTCAGCCAATGCATCCCTTATTGCTTTAGGATCACTACTGCCAGCTCTTTCTATCGCGTCTAAGATAATGGTATATGCATCATAAGCTAGTGCAGATACTGCTGGAATACTTTCTTTGTCTGGGTATTCGGCTTTATAGGCCTCTACAAATTTTTTAGCTTCATCTGTAGGTGGTGCTGTATCATCAAAAAATGTAGACATAACTGCTCCTTCTACATCTTTCCCACCTACTTCTATAAACTCATTAGTTTCCCATGTATCTCCACCTATAAATGGTGCTGTAATCCCTAATGCTCTTGCCTGTTTAATAACAAGTGCTGATTCCGTAAAGTTACCTGGTGCAAAAATAATATCTGGATTTTTTTCTTTTATGTTGGTTAAAATTCCAGAGAAATCCTGATCATTCGTGTTGTAGTTTCCTGTCTCTACAATTGCATCTGGATCACCCGTAAGTTCCTTAAAGGCATCAGCAAAATATTTTGCTAATCCTACTGCATAATCATTAGATACTTCTTGAATGATTGCTGCTTTTTTAGCACCCTTTTGATGGGCATAGTTAGCCATTACAGTGCCTTGGAACGGATCTAGGAAACAAACTCTAAAGTAATAAGGATTATCTTGTGTAACCATTGGATTCGTACAAGAGGCTCCCACTGCTGGTACTTCATTATCTTTAACTAAGCTTCCTGCTGCTATAGAAAAACTAGATCCCCATGACCCAATAATCGCACTCACCTTTTCTTTTTCTATTAATCTAGCTACAGCAGTAGTCGCCTCTGCCTTATCTGATTTATTATCAACTACAACTAATTCAACTTTCTTTCCTAGTACTTCAGGATATAATTTATTTGCTAATTGTGCTCCCTCTAATTCTAATTCTCCTCCAGCAGCATTAGCACCTGTCAACGGTTCAAAAATACCTATTTTAATAGTATCTTGATCAGCACTACTACTCCCATCCTTTGTTTCTGTGCCAGAACATCCTACTAATGACATAGTTAGTAAACATATACTCATCAGACTACTTAATAATTTCTTCATATACGCGCCTCACTCTCTTGTATGACTATGGTCTATAATTATTCATCCATTCTCTCCTTTATGTCAAAAATTTTACTTATTTTCATTAGATAAACAAAAAACCTGTCCGTATAACATACTTACGGACAGGTTTTGTCATTTTATTTCCTGGAAATATTATTTATTTCTGATTAATTCAATATATAATTGTTCTTCATTATAATCTATACGTGCCTCATCAATCATGGATCCCACTAACCCCAGTTCTTCTCCACGATCT